>NZ_JAUBRK010000015.1:97119-130399 GCF_036701825.1 Microcoleus sp. MOSTC5
TCGGCGGAAACGGTGAATTTGGTGCTCTTCGGTGGCAATGTCAGTAGTCCGTCAATTTTGACGATTAATGATGTGGCGACAACTCCGGGGACAACTCCGACGCCGGCTCCAACTCCAGCAACATCAACAGCAACCCAGTTTGTTTTTAGTGCGGCTACTTTCACCACTCCGGAATCATCTGGCCTTGCTACGGTGACAGTCAATCGCATCGGCCCCAATACGGCTGCCGGAACCATTAGCTACAGTACTCTTGACGGCAGCGCCCTATCAACTGGAAGTGCGGTTGATTATGCGTCTACTGCTGGTGTACTCACCTTTGGCCCTGGGGTAACTTCCACGACGTTCAACCTCTTTGTCAATCCTGATACTGTGCCTGAAATGACTGAGAGTGTTAACCTATATCTCAACAACGGCCCCGTCGGCACTCCGTCAACAGCAAGACTAGACATTATTGACGGTAGCAGCGGTGCATCTGGCAATATCTTCCAGTATAGTGCGTCTAATTACGGCTCGATCGGCACTCAGGGGGGCAGCACAACGGTTACAGTTACCCGCTCAAGCGGCTTAGGTGCAGCATCGATTGATTATATTATTCTGGCGGGTACTCCAGGCACCGGCCCTGCACCTGTATATGGTACCGACTACCTGCTTAACCCGGGCGGCCCCACTGGCGGCACGTTGTCCTTCGCCAACGGCCAACTCAGCCAAACCTTTAATATTCAAGACAACCCATTTAGTACCAATAATGGGATTGTGCGCTTAGGTCTTGCTAACCCCACTGCGGGCTACAGTTTCGGCAGTACAGCGGCAACAAGTATCACTCTCATCTAAGGCTGTTAGTAGGGCGAGGAATCCTTGCTCTACTAATATGTCCCGCAAGTAGTTAAATGCTTTTTATCAGTCTGATTCCTCACTACAGCTTTTTTCAATTAAGTGAGGTACGCAGGTGAAATCTTCGCTGTGTGACAGTCGCTGGCACCGACAACTAATGGGATTCACCTACAGGGCTGATTGTGGGCTGCCTCGACCAGAATCCCATTGCTGGTGCTAGTTTCGTCACCTTCAACCCATTTGCTAGTCCGGTCTGATAGCACCCTTTCAAGGTCGTACTCTTAGATGCTACGCGCATTATTCGAGTACGACCTTGAACCCTTGTATATGGAAAGAATTAGATGGCGATTTGCCATTGGCTGGGGGTTTTTGAGATTGTCGGTTTTTGGCAATTATTGTTGGTAAAACCCGCCCCTAAAATTATCGATTGGATATTATTATTTTTTTTGCGCTTACCTACTTAATCCTTAATTTGTTGATAAGCTTGCTGACACTGTTCAAAGATTGAGGCGTCAGCTTCCGTATTCCCAAAATATAGTTGCTCATGTATTCTTATCACAGTTTCGTAAGGCACTGGCTGGGGTAATTGCTGGATTAATTGCAAATATTCGCCATCAGTGCGGCTGGGTTGGTCAACTGCGGTTCCCGCATCATTTAACCGATGCAACATCGCCATGTAAAGACAGCGGCAAGCTTGGCGGTATTTCCCTTGCTGCTGCAACTTTTGCGATCGCAACAACCACTCTGCTACCGACAAATCTTTAATTGTTTGTTTCGCACTGCCATCAGTTGTTTGATTCCTCTTTTTAAAATTATGAATATAAAAACGCGACAGTTGCCAAATCTGCCAACTCGCCCAGACTGCGAGCAATGCTAAGATTAACCAAAAGGCTGCTTTAGCGATCGCCCACAAGATCGGGGAATCAAACCAAGATGGCAATTTGACATTCGGTATATTTTGGGCAGTTTTTAGTTCCCACCACTCCTGCAAGCGCTGTTGCGACTGTCCTAATTGCCAACTCAAATTAGTTTTCTCAAAGGAACTTTCAGACATAGCTTTGCATTAATGAGTAGATTGTTGCTTGTGGATTGAGAATTTTTTTTCTTCTATCATTATCCCCAAATCCCCGACTGATTAAAGAAATCGGAGATAAGATAGCGCGATCGCGTTTTACTTTTGATTAGGTTGACTTAAATGCCGAGTTATTGTCCCTAATCCAAATCGCCGCGCGATCGAGCATCGCATTTGACTGATAGTCTTCTAAAGGGGCGATCGCCCAACCGCTCAAACTCATTTTTAATACCACAGAGATAAGTTTTTTGTCAACTGTCGATCGACCAAAAATTGATTTTATTTAATTTTCCTTCTTCCTCAAATCCGTTACATCCCGATTCAGTGCGCGTTGCCGAACTGCCTTATGCCATAAATTTTGGGATACTTAACAGCCTCATAAGAAATTTTATAAAGATTTACAAAAAAAACGTGTCAGAATGAAGACAATAAGGTAATGGGTAACAGACAAGGAGGCACTGATGGTAGCGCTGACTGAACGAGTCCAACGCAGATTGACGGTGGAAAAAGTCGAAATTGCCCCTGACACAACGGCAATTCGATGCCTGGACTGGGATAGAGACCGCTTTGACATCGAATTCGGACTCAAAAACGGTACAACTTACAACTCATTCATCATTCGCGGTGAAAAAACAGCCCTCGTCGATACCTCGCACGAGAAGTTTCGCCAGCAATACATGGAAACTCTGACGGGCGAAATTGACCCCAAAGAGATTGACTATCTAATTATCAGCCACACCGAACCAGACCACAGCGGTTTAGTCAAAGACGTGCTGGCGCTGGCACCCCAAGCGATTGTCGTGGGGGCAAAAGTAGCAATTCAATTTTTAGAAAATCTTGTACACCAACCATTTGAACGATTGGTAGTCAAAAATGGGGACAAACTAGATTTAGGAAACGGTCACATTATCGAATTTGTATCGGCGCCGAACTTGCACTGGCCCGATACTATTTTCAGCTACGACAGCAAAACTCAAGTGCTGTTTACCTGCGACGCTTTCGGGATGCACTACTGTACCGACAGCACCTTCGATGACGATTTAGCAGCCGTTGAGGAAGATTACCACTTTTATTATGAGTGCTTGATGGCTCCCAATGCTCGATCGGTACTCAGTGCGATGAAGCGGATGGCAGAATTGGGAGAAATCGGTACAGTTGCGACCGGTCACGGCCCCTTGCTGCGGCACAACGTAGTCGAACTCACCGGGCGCTACAAAAAGTGGAGTCAAGAGCAAGCTAAGGCAGAAACCACTGTAGCGGTATTTTACACTTCCGACTACGGATTTAGCGATCGGCTCAGTCAGGCGATCGCCCACGGTATCACCAAAACCGGTGTCGCTGTGGAAATGATGGATTTGAAAACCGCCGACTTGCAAGAAGTTGCGGAACTTGTCGGTAATGCTGCCGGCATCGTAATTTGTTCGCCGCCGAGTGGCGGTACTGCTGCTGCGAATGCCGAAGCTGCCATCAACACAATTTTAGTTGCAGCTAACAACAAACAATCTTTCGGTTTGTGCGAATCCGGCGGCGGCGATGACGTATCTATTTACCCGCTGGGAAACAAGTTCAAAGAATTGGGTTTAAAAGAAGCTTTTCCCAACATTGTAATTAAAGAAACGCCGACGGAACCGATTTATCAACTTTGCGACGAAGCCGGCACCGACTTGGGACAGTGGCTGACGCGGGACAAGGCTGTCAAACAGATGAAATCTCTCGACAGCGACCTCGATAAAGCCTTAGGAAGAATCAGCGGCGGACTGTACATCATTACTGCTCAAAAAGGCGAGGTTAGCGGTGCGATGCTGGCTTCTTGGGTAATGCAGGCAAGTTTTAAACCGCTGGGTTTAACAATAGCAGTTGCGAAGGATCGGGCGATCGAATCGATGATGCACGCGGGAGATAAATTTGTTCTCAACGTGCTCGAAGAAGGCAATTATCAAACCTTGATGAGGCACTTTTTAAAGCGTTTTCCTCCAGGTGCCGATCGATTTGCCGGAGTTAAAACTCAACCTGCTACCAACGGTTCTCCGATTTTGACAGATGCTTTGGCTTACATGGAATGCGCAGTAGTCAGCCGGATGGAACTTTCGGATCATCATATCGTATATGCGATCGTCGATAACGGTCGCGTATCCAATCCCGATGCACTGCCGGCAGTTCACCACCGCAAAGTGGGAAATCACTATTAAGAAGGAAGTTCGGGTGCTGATGGCGAACCTTACCGATCTCTAAACGTAGGGTGCGCCATCAGCATCTTCTTACCTTTTGTTTCTCCATTTTCACTCTTAGGAATTGCCAATGCCTGCCAATCTTTTAGAAGACCGAGATTACACAATTATTATTGCCAGAAGCGATGCCAGCAAAGACCCCCAACATCCTTGGTACGAGGAGTGGGTAGAAGCACAGGCATCTCTGATCGACTTAGCAAAAAAATGTCAGGAATTTGACAGCGACGGCATCACTCTTTACGAAGCTTCTACTCCTATGTGGAAGTATAAAAATTCAAATGTTGCCCGGTTAGCTGAAATTTTGCAGCGACAAAATACGGAACTGGATTCAGCAAACCCGACTGCAATTAATTTGGAAGAAGCTCTGAAAGAAACTTTCAGCGATTATTTCGGAAGCAAAACAAATGCCACTAGGAAGAAAGGAGCAATAATTGTTGCAGTCCTAGATCAAAAACCAGAAAAGACTGCTGCTGTCGCCGAAATTCTGATAAGTGCGGCAAATAAAATAGATAAAGATGAAGAAATTGGAGTCAGCTTTATCCAAATTGGGGACGATTTGAAAACCAGGGAATTTTTGATTGACCTGGATACAAATTTACAGGGTCGAGGTGCAAGGTTTGACATTGTAGATACCAAGTTTTGGCACGAAATCAAAAGAAGTTCTGTAGTTCAGTTTCTCATAGGTGCAATTAATGACTAACACTTTGACTCCTAGGCTCGGATCTCATGCTAAACCCCGCGACGTGCAGTTTATCCCGATCGCACTCGATACTTTTATTGTGCGATCGCGCACTTGGGACAGACTAAAATTTGAAGTCGAGTATTCGCTGCAAAAGGGTACGACAGCAAATAGCTATATTATTCAAGCTGACAAAACTGCTTTGTTCGACCCGCCGGGGGAATCTTTTACTGAAAATTACCTGGAATATTTGCAGCAACGGGTGGACTTGACAAAGCTGGATTACATAATTTTGGGGCATTTCAATGCTAACAGGTCAGTAACAATTAAAGCTCTGTTAGACTTAGCTCCTCAAGTAGCTTTGGTTTGCACGAATCCAGCGGCGATTAGTTTACGAGCCGCTTTTCCCGACCAAGAATTAAACATTATGGTCGTTCGGGGAGAAGAAACTCTCAATTTAGGAAAAGGTCACGCCTTAAAATTCATCGCGACTCCGACTCCTCGCTGGCCCGATCAACTTTGCACCTACGATCCGCAAACTCGAATCGTGTTCACTGACAAACTATTTGGAGCTCACGTTTGCGGCGACCAAGTATTCGATGAAGGCTGGAGCGTTTACAGCGAAGACCGGCGCTATTATTACGATTCCCTGCACGCATCTCAGGCAAAACAAGTGCTGGCGGCAATGGATAAATTCGCCGATTTACCTACAGCATTTTATGCTCCAGGTCACGGCCCGATCGTCCGTTACGGCCTCCACGAACTGAGCAATTTGTATCGGGAATGGAGCCAGCAACAAAATTCAAAAGACTTGACAGTTGCTTTGATTTATGCTTCGGCTTACGGAAATACGGCTACTTTAGCGCAGGCGATCGCCAAAGGAATTACTAGGGCGGGGGTTGCGGTGGAAAGTATCAACTGCGAATTTGCCGAACCGGGAGAAATTAAAGAGGCGATCGAAAAATGTGCGGGATTTATCATCGGAACTCCCACGCTAGCAGGACACGCTCCGACGCAAATTCAAACTGCTTTGGGAATTGTTTTATCTACCGCAACTAAGAGCAAATTAGCGGGGGTTTTCGGTTCTTTTGGCTGGAGTGGAGAGGCGATCGACTTAGTGGAAAACAAGCTGAAAGATGCCGGCTATCGCATCGGATTTGAACCGATTAGAGCTAAATTTAAGCCGACTGCTGCGACGATTCACGAGTGTACAGAAACGGGAACGGATTTTGCTCAAGCTTTGATTCGATCGCAAAAATTGCGGGCACCGAAACCGCAGTTAGCAGCAGGGAGCGATCGCACTGAACAAGCAGTAGGGAGACTCGTTGGTTCGCTGTGCGTAGTCTCGGCGAAGCGGGAGGATGTCACCAGTGCGATGCTGGCTTCCTGGGTGTCGCAAGCAACGTTTAATCCGCCCGGCGTGACGATTGCGGTGGCGAAAGATCGATCGATCGAATCTTTGATGTACGCCGGAGATAAATTTGTGCTCAACATCTTAGCAGAAGGGCGACAGTTGCGGAAGTATTTCATGAAAAACTTTGCTCCGGGAGAAGACAGATTTGCGGGAGTCGAAACAATGGAAGCTAGCAACGGCTGTCTCGTTTTGACTGATTCTCTAGCTTATCTGGAATGCAAAGTGATAAGTCGGATGGAATGCGGCGATCACTGGGTAGTTTATGCGGCGATTGACAACGGTCATTTGCTCAAAAATGACGGCGTGACAGCGGTGCACTACCGGAAATCTGGTACTCATTATTAAATCGAAACAATCTCGCAGAAGCCTGTTTTTGTAGGGCGGGACCCTCGTACCCGCTCTTATTTCTTTTTACCCTGAGCGACTTGACCGATCGCGCAGCCGAAGGGCATTATTCCTTCTGCTAAGATAGGTTTTTAAGTTCTTCTGCGGTTTGGTTGAGGAGTTGCGTACTGAGTTTAACTTGAGCAAGGCTACTCTCAGTTTCTGTTGCTCCTAAGTTAACATTGTTCATGGCCTCAAGCACTTGTTGAATTGCGCTCGCCTGTTGGTTAGCATTCAGAGAAATCTGTTTGTTGTTCAAAAATACTTTGTCGATCGCATCTGCCACACCCGCAAAAATTTCTGTTGTCCCTTGAGCTTGTTTAATACCTTGCTCCGCTGTTTTTGCTCCTTCATTCGTTACTATCACCGTGTGGTCGATCGCCACTTGAATTTCTGTGACCAGAGCATTAATTTTCTCGGCTGATTTTTTGCTTTCCTCAGCTAGTCGGCGAATTTCTGTCGCAACTACAGCAAAACCCTTACCATTTTGGCCAGCACGGACTGCTTCGACTGTGGCATTGAGAGCCAGCATATTCGTTTGGTTGGCGATATCGGCTACTAGGTCAGAAATTCCACCAATTTTAACAGCATTGTCGCTCAAATAGGTAATCTGTTTAGTGATAGCTCCTACTTTTTCTTGAAGAGTTACTATCCCCTTCATAGTATTTTCTACGGATTGATTACCGGAATCAGCTAGTGTTAGCGCTTGATGAGCCGAGACTGCTGATGCTTCTGCTTGCTTGGCTGAAAGTCCCGAAGCAACAACTAACTCATTCATCGTCGCAGTCGTTTGATTCACAGCATTCGCTTGTTGAGACACAGTGTATTCCTGCTGAGCCACGGCGGCCGTGATTTGCGTTGAAGAAGAGACAATCTTCCTCACAGATTGTACTATTGGGTTAACAATCTCACGGGTGACGATCGCAGTCAGGAATGCAGCAGACAACAAAGCGAAGACGAGAGTAAGCAGTAGCAGCACGGTCAAATGCCCAATCTTCGCTTCAATGCGATCGTGTCTTTTTTCGCCGACTTTTCGCTGGAGTTCGATTAGTGCTGAAAAGTCATCAACTGTTTGGGCACCAAAAGGAGTTGTCGTAGCTGCGCGGTACTCTGCGGCTTCCTTAATTTTGCCTGCTTGCTGCAACTCAAACCACCTAGGTCTGGCTGCGACATACCTTTGATAAGCATCTTGCACTTTTTTGAAAGCTACTTGCTCTTCTGGTGTGAGTTCACCTTTAGTATATTCTCGTAGGTTATCGTCAATTATTTTGTATAACTTGGGTTGTTGGGCCAAAATTTCCGATCGCTTCTCTGGTTGAACAATAAATTGGGGGAAGTCGTAACGCAGCTTCCACAAAGCCGATTCGGAGTTGGCTAGAGCAACTGTCCCCTTAACTTGATATGCGTACAATTTCTCCGCATCTTGTGCTAGTTCAACTGTGTTTCGCCAACCAACAAACCCGACACCTGCGAGTAAGGCTATCAAAGCTCCAAAGCTAGCCAACAATTTAGCCCGAATTCCTAAGTTCATTGGATTTTAGATTTTATCTTATACAGAATAAAAAATAAGGAAGAACTAGGCTTTGTCAAGCTCAGCAGCTTTTTCCGGCCACAGATAAATAGCGCCAGAAATCAAAGTTAAAGCCACAGAAACCCAAAAAGCAATTAATGCGGGAAAATTCCATGCTTCAGATAGAGGAGCAATTAAAAGTGCGATCGCCACAATCTGACTCACCGTCTTCAATTTGCCCCAAATATTAGCTCCAGAAATCGTAGTTTTATTAACACGCCACCCTGCAATTGTCAACTCCCGACCTAAAATTAAAAACACTGCCCAAGCCGGCACTTTCCCCAACTCAATCAACACTAAAAGCGGCGCGAGCACCAACAATTTATCCACCAAAGGGTCTAGAAACTTTCCCAAATCGGTAATTTGATTCAACTTCCTAGCCAAATAGCCGTCCAGCCAATCAGTAGCCGCAGCTACCACAAAAATCGCGGTGCAAATCCAGCGGCTTTGCGCGCTTGGGTCGTACAAACCGTAGAGCAGAAAAGGCACTCCCAGCAAGCGAGAAAAAGTAATCAAATTAGGCAAATTCATAGCAGAAGGAATAAGGAATAAGAGGGATGTAAAAATGCAATTGGGGACAATCGTTTCAGTGATTAAGAACGTCCTGAATGTCGGGCGCGGTTGCCAAAAATCAAAAATTAAGGGCAACTCTGCGAAGATTGCCCTTAATTTAACATTTTTTGCAGTCACTTTACTAAACAATGCAGTTCATCAATTTTTTATCCAGTTCTATGATATAATCTAGGCCGTAAGATTGATTTTCTAATCCTTGCACCAGATTTTCTGGCAGGTCTTGGGCAATTTCACTGCTACAGGAACCAGCAGCTAAAGCAATAGTTGCTACTGTATCGACATCTCCCGAAAAGGCAATGCAATCTTGGAGCAGTTTGCTCATACTATCATTTCGCATGACAGCAGTAATAGCGGCTCTAACACAGACCAAACCTTTAGTGCTGACTTCTCCTTGCCAAGGTATCGACCACTCACCAGCAACGTGCTTTTCTAGAAAATTTCCCAAATTATTTTTTAAACCTAACTGATAAATAAAATAATGGGACATCAAAGCGGCCGCTATAGCTGCTTTAATGCCATCGGGAGTGTTGTGAGTAATTGCAGCTTGAATGGTGGCATTTTCGATGACTTTTTCAATACTAGGAAAAATGCCAATGGGCCCGGCTCGCATCGCCGCTCCGCTTTTATCGCTAGCGGAGCGAATTTTTTCTAAGAATTCTTTGCCGTCTTGAACTTGTAGCAAAAAATTGTAAAATTTACCAGCATAACCTACTCGGCGATCGCGGTGAAAAGCTGCAACAAATTTGGTGGCTAAAAGTTCCGGCGTCCAAGGTTCTCGGCTGACTATAGCTTCTGCGACGGCTAAACTCATCTGCGTATCGTCTGTGTAGCATCCCGGTTGGATGTCGTGACAGGGATGTTGTATGTAGCCGTTGAGATTGTTGTACAATTCGATCGTCTGCCGATCGGCAAATTCAAAACCCGCACCGTAAGCATCACCGATCGCTAACTCTAGCAACATATATTTAATCCCATTTCCAAATATTTAATACCCTATTTTTACCCAAGTTTTAAAATAAACACACAACCCAAAACAGCCTGACTATCTAAAACGCGCCGTTTTTACTCAACACAACCCAAATCGTTTTGTACATCAAACTAATGTCGTAAACAACAGACCATTTGCGCTGATAGTCGAGATCCATCAGCACAATCTCGTCAAAATCTTTAACTCCTGAACGCCCGTTAACTTGCCACTCCCCAGTCATACCGGGCTTAACATTCAAACGCTGCCAGTGAAAATTGTCATAGGCAGCAACTTCATCCGGAGTAGGCGGTCGAGTTCCAACCAAACTCATTTCCCCCGCTAACACATTCCAGAATTGAGGCAACTCGTCCAAACTCGTCCTCCGCAAAAAGCGGCCGACGCGGGTAACTCGCGGGTCATTTTCATTCTTAAAAATGTGACCCTTGGCTTGGTTGTTAACTAAATGCTTGAGCTTTTCTGCACCGACAACCATCGATCGAAATTTCCACATTCTGAAATGTCGCCCTTTGAAGCTGCAGCGGACTTGACTGTAAAGCAGCGGGCCAGGATTGTCCAACAGCATCGCCACTGCCACCGGCACCGCCACCGCCACAGCAATTGCCAGTCCCAGCAGCGAGCCCAAAATATCGATCGACCGTTTTACCTTGCTAGTTACGGATCGGTGAACCTGCTGTCTTGATACACAAACTTTGTAAGTAAATTTTTGCAGAAATAAGGACAGCATTTCTGATAATACTGATGATATAGAGGCACCCATCGGAAATTTCATTTGATTAGTCTCAACTTTAAAGAGATCTTACGTCCATCTTATTCGCCACCCCAAATCTGCAGAACCTCAAATGCTGAGCTTTGCAAAATCTTTAAAAAGCAACAACATTTTTATAAAGTTTCTGTGTATTTCCTCTAAGGTAGTATAAAATTTATGTAATTTTAAGTAAATTCACATAAAAAAGTTACTCTTGACCACAAAAAACCCGGTTTCTACTAGGAATGTTCGGGGAACGACAGGGAGGATTCCACTGAGAAACCGGGTTTTTTGCCGTTTAGCGATAAGTATCCGTGCGAACATCCCAAGTAATTGTTAGCGGTTCTAACAATTTTTGCTGGCTGCTAGAAGCGAGTTTGCCTAAATAATCGCGAACAACAGAGGCTTGTTCGAGATTCAAGCGATAACCCAGTGAGACATCTTCAAAGAAAAGCGGCTCGGCCAAAATTGCTTCCCAATCGGGATTTTGCCTCGACTCCTCGCCCAGCAGCATGAAATCTTCCTCCGCAGGCACAAGTCCCGCCGGCAAATTTCCTTCCAAAATCCGCAGAACCCGGGGCTCACAGGTGCGGGTATTCACGCCCTGGCGTTCCAACAACTGCAAAATTTCCTGAAAGCTCAGAGTTTCCTCACCCAAAACCTGCATTAATTCCCACAGCAGAAAAAAGTCGCTGTACTGCTGCTGCGACACATCCAAAATTTGAGGATAAAGAGCCAAACTCGCCAACCCGCAGGCAACTCGACCAATTTTTTCGGAAAAATTTGTACTTTGAGATACAGAGTTGTCAATTTCCAAAATATCTCGATCGACCTGCAATTCCTGGTCTTGAACAACGATCGCATTCGGCAACTTCTGTCGCAACCAGCGGGCGATCGCAGGCCAAGTACCCATACCCCCTGCACAAATCGCCTGATTAATCCCCGCCGGCGACATTCCCGCGCGGCTGAGCAAAGCATTCAATTCGCGGTTCAACTGCTGCACAAAAGGCACTAAAACCAGACTTTCCAAATCTTTGCGCTTCACATCCCAATGCTGCTGGTCAATATCCAAAGCAAAACTTTTTTGATGTTGCAAAATAACTTTTATTTGCCTTGCCGCCTCTAACAATTGCAGACCAAAAGCAGAACCTTGTAACCGCTGCTGCAATTGATAGCGGTTCGGCAAATCTGGATGTCCCGGACGCGGCAAATCGATCGACATTCCCCAAGTTTCGTTTTTAGCCAACAACTGACAGATAATATCTTGATCGAAAGCATCGCCAGCAAAAGCAAAACTGTGGCAAGTAAAATCAGCACGAGTTAAATCTTGAAGATTGGACGGCAACTCAACTAAAGCTAATTCCACCGTCGCCGCCCCCGCATTCAAAATCAAAGTTCCCCCGCTAAAAGACGAAGCATTCACAGTCAGCAGTGCAGCTTCTTCACCGTCCTTAGCAGAATCCACGGCTGACGACTCGACTTCCATGCCATTTTTCACAGGAGTTACAGCAGCAAGCAAAGTGGCGATCGCATCTTCCACCACAAAAATTTGCGAACCCGAAGCCACCAGAGACGCGCCCAAAACAGCTTCCCGCAAATTAAACCTATAAGCATCCGACCAACCGGCCGGAGTCCCCAAAATTACACCCCGCAATTCTAAAAGCGCCGCATCGAGAGTTTCTGGCGTTAGTCCCGAAGCCCTACAAATTAAATTAGAAACTGGCAATCCTGCAAAATTCATCCTCGGTGCAGAATCCAAAACTTCCCCCGATCCGGCAAATTTTTGCCCCTGCTTCCTCGGATTCAAAGTAGCCAGCAGCGCCCGCACACCTTGCAGCGGCAAGGCGATCGAAACAGCCTGCAAGGGCGACCACTGCAACAGCGGTTCGTACATTCCAGCAGCTTCCCGCTGATAAGGAATGCCCACCTTTAAAGGCAATTTAAAATTTTGCAGTAAAAATTCTCCCGCAGGCAAAGCCAGGGGTGGGAATCCCACCGACTTGACTGTCACCTGCGGTGCAGGGCTCCCTGAGGCTGTTTCCGCAAGCACCGCAGCCGAGGGAATCCGAAAGCTGGGGCCGGCAGCGAAACCCTCAGCCTGCGGTGCTTCCCAGTAAATCGGGTGCAACTGGCCGCTGGTGCGATCGAGCAAAGCCGCCGACAGCCCGCTGGAGGCGAAATCAATGCCCAAATACCAGCTAGAATTCCGGCGTTCTCGGGATGGGGCGATCGCACCTGCTGCTGAATGCCCAGCCGAGTCTTGCTGCTGTGTCCCGGCCAACTCGCTAAAATCGGTTTTCCCCTCAACAACTCCTGCTTTACTCTCGGTCGAAATTAGGTTTTTTTTTTATTTTCTGGAGGACTCGATCGCAGTTCGTTAGTTTCCGCAGTTTCTGGAGGGGGAGAATCAGTCAAAGGTCGATCGGTCTCGGTCAAACTAGCCAAAATCTCGTCTAGCGTCAAGTTCGACTCGTCTTCCTCAGCAAACAAGTCATCCTCAAGTTCGTTTTCCAAAACAAAGGGTTCATCCTCAGATGAGAGTTCCAACACATCGGAGAACAAATCCTCCAGCGTGCCGAGTTCTTCATCTACGGCCTCGGCAAAGGGATTTTTTGCACCGACTTCGGGGGAACTCGCCGATAACTCCAAGCTGTTAGCGGCTGAGGAATTCGAGCGCCCGAAGCTAGTATTTCCCAATCCCTCCAGATTGTAGAGGTCTGCCTCCAACAGTTCCAGAGTATTGTTGTCCAAATTTAAAGCTCGATCGAGGTCATCTTCTAATGCCTCCACCGGCAGCAAATCCTCGTCCGCCGAAGCTTGGATGTAGCCATCATCAAGCCGCTGCGACGAAGTGCCGGACTCGCCTGTTTGAAAATCACCCATACTCGACAAACCGGGCGCGGCACTGGGGCGGTTCCGGCTAATTTCAGCAGGCGTTCTCAACGGCAAAGGTGGCGGTTCAGGCATCGCAGCGTCGAAATCCTCGCCTGGGTTTTGAGCCGTTTCTAGATTTTCTCGATCGTCGGCCTCAAGTTGCAGCGAGGCGGTTGAGGCTGGCGGTTCTGAAACTTGAGGTACTGATGCCACTTGCGGTTCAAATAAACCCGCACTATCTAAAGTTAGAGATTCTACAGAATTACCTATTACGAAGTTTGAATCTGGATTTACTAAAATATTTTCTTCCAGTGATTCGCCTTCATCCAGCAGATTTACAAACAAATCTTCGGTCATATTTAGGGCGTCGGCAGTTTCATTATCCGACGCCGCTTGATATTGTACAGCCTCACTTGCGGTTTCAAATTCAGTATTTTGGGGTAGTACAGTTTCGAGTTCTAATTCTACTTCGGCGACTGCTTCTCCCGCGAACAAACTTGCATACAAATCCTCAATATCTTCGCCTGTTTCTGCTAATTTATTTTCCGATTCAGCGCCGGAAAAGGCAATTGTCGGTCTAGGTCTTTCGGGTGCCGAACCGAACAAATTCTCTTCCAAGTCAGGGAGCGAAATTGGGGATGGAATGCGGTCGCGGTCGCGCCTCAACTGTCCGAATTGCGGAGAAATTTCTGTACCGGCGTAGGGCAATCTGTCTTGTTCTCCGAATTCGCCGGTGCGATTGGACTGCACCAACTCTCCACTCTGAGTGTCGGGGGCTGACTGTTCGATCGCAGTATTTGAGAGGGCTGGAGCGGCATCAGACGGATCGGCTGCGTTTGGGATGACTGTTTCGAGATTTGCTAAATCGATCGGCTGCTGTACGTAGGAAGAGGCTTCTCGCCCCAACTGTCCGGCCAAGTGGTTGACGAAAGCCGCGAACCTCGCCTCGCTCTGCTGGCTCAAACCGTACATATTGTCGAGTTCTTGTCTCAAGGAAGCTTGATAGCTTTGCAGATTTGCTTGCAAAGCCTCGAACACGATACCCATCCTAGAATCGAGACTCATCAGCAGACTGTCAGCACGAGATTGCAACAGTTGCATTTGCTCGAACCTCTGATCCGGCGTCAGCAGCGGGTGTTCTTCTGAGGTTTGTCGGTTAAGTGTTACGTCAACAGCCAATTGTTGATCAGACGCACTGCCCAAAGAGTGAGGTGCTGCGCTGCTTTGCAATAACTGATTTTCTAGCGAACTTAGAATTTGGGAGAAATCGCTAGTCAAGGTTTCTTCCAAACGGGCAGTCAGTACCTGCAAGAATTCAGAAATGATTTGCTGTTGGTTTGCTTGTTGCTGAGCTAGGGATTGTTGCTGCTGCCGTTGTGCTTCTAGCTGTTTGATTTCTTGAATTAGAGCTTGCTGCTCTTGGCGCAGAGCTTCTATGTCTTCTTGGAGCGGCCCCGTCAGGCTTGAACGCAGGTGGCTGATTTCTCCGGTTACGGCTAGCATGATTTGCTCTGCGGCTGAGGGGCTAGGGGCCCTGAGCGGAACTTTGGGCACTGGAACTGGTTGCGGGCGGACATTGGTACTGGCGGGCGCCTTGTTGGCCGCTAGTTTGGAGTCTGAGGAAACCAGATAAGCGCGAACTCGCTCTAAAAGTTGGCGCTGGTGGACAGTATCGATCGAACCCGTCCAAGGCAAGCGGGGTGCGGGCTTGCTGAGTACCTCGTCAATCTCAGCAATCAGTGATTGAATTTTGTACTTCTGAGAATTCAAGGGGGGAACCTCTGGGAATGCGGCTTGGGAGAAACTTTACCGAAAAAAGACTGAAGTCAGGCGGCAGCGATGCCAATACATAGAATAATCTGAATGCGAGTCCGTCAATAATTCACTAATATTTTCTGACAACTGTTAATTAACCTTTTATCTTCGGATAACTTCTATTGCCTATGATAGGTTAGCCGGTACTTCCGCACCAAATGCCCGCTTCTATCAACTGCTAGTGCTGCCAAATTCTGTGGCTGCTTTCCTGTTTGCCGGGCCGGAGGTCGATTCCTGCTCGGGATAGCTGCGATCGTCGCACGAACTTTGCCTTCACCCGCTCTAACGGCCTGCCGCACACCCGTCACCTCAAGTTTGGCTAGCGTGGCGGCGCCCCACTGTCTCTTCATCTTTCACCGACTTGAAAAAAACCTCAAACAATTTGCGATTTGGGATGCTGGGATTCGGGATTGTCTCCGTACATTCGGTTTTAGTAACCTTTCATAATAGCCTTTTATCTGTATTCATGCCTAGATACTAATGGTACAATAATCTCGGGGTAGCAGAAAAGTTTGCTGCGAACTGCGTCGGTTTTGCTCGCTAAGAGGGCCCGCCCTTAGGCTCGCAATACCTGTGGATTTTGCCGATCGTGCTGAAATTTGATAGGTTCCAGGCAGTTGCAGTCGGATTTTGTGGCTGTCTGCGGTGCTGGCACGCTTGTGCTCGCGGATTCTGCCGATCGTCCACAGCAGGCCAGACTGACAACAAATCTCTCAGCAGTGTTAAGCTTTCTAAGCGAAGTGCTTTCAAAGGTAATTCGATCGGCTCAGTCGCTTGTCACGTTGCTAAAATTTTGTTAATAAAATTTGCTCCGTGGTAGGTATCTAAAAAATTATGGTATATTCTTTAGTTTCTAGCTCGCAATCAGAGCTTAAGGCTATAAATTTCCATATTCGACCTTTGACGACCGCAAAACTTTAGAGGTAAAATTGCCGATTTTAGATACTTGTTTGTCAAATCTTGAATCTAAAATCGAATGACTCGGCTGCAAGCTATTTCTAACTGCCCAGCGCAGCTCAAGCGCATAAATTAAAATGATGGCCTCATGGAAGACCGCTTTAACACCCGAGATCCGAATTCCAATATAAATCAATTGATAGTTTCTACTCCTTTTTTTGCAGGCTTGCCCGAGCCTGTAATTGAGAGAGCAACTCTCCACATCGTTACCCGCAGTCATCCGTCAAATCAAGTGATTTTACTCGAAAATGACTGGGGAACATCAGTGTATTTTATATTGGATGGTTGGGTGAAAATTCGCACCTACAACCTAGACGGAAAAGAAGTAACACTGAATATTTTAGGGAAAGGAGAACTGTTCGGGGAAATGGCCGCGATCGAAGAAGCACCGCGATCGACAGATGTCATCACCCTAGCGCCGACACTGATCGGCAATATGCCATCTCAGGATTTTGTGCAGCTCATTCATACCGAGCCGCTAGCAGGCATTCGCCTCGCTCAACTGATGGCCCGTCGCCTGCGACAAGTCAACCGCCGCCTGCGTTTGCGAGAATCTGACAGTACCTCGCGAGTAGCAGATATTCTATTATTTTTGGCAGAGGGGCAAGGGAAAATCATGTTATCAGGAGGTACAGAAATTCCCAACCTGCCACACAGAGAATTGAGCAGCCTCAGCGGGCTGGCTCGCGAAACAGTAACGCGAGTGCTGAGCAAGCTGGAAAAAAAAGGAACTATTGAGCGCGAACGTGACGTTTTGTGCATTCCCGACCTGCACGCCTTGGAGCGTCTGTTAGTCTAGAAGTATCAGAGATTGCTAAATTGAATCTAATTCAAAAGCACTCTCTGTTAACTAACTGATATTGATGATTCCCCGCCGGAGGTAAAGCTATGAGTTTTAAGAAAATTTTTGTTGCCTTAGATGATTCTGAACTTAGCCACCGCGTCTTCAATCAAGCTTTAGAATTAGCTGTGAGCGATCGGGCCCAGGTGATGCTATTTAACTGCGTTACTGTCAACTCGCTGGGCGAGACTGCCGTGCCAATTCCGGTAGATTTAGGTATGAATGTCGAGTTAATGAATCAAGCTTATCAAGCTCAACGTTTGCGGCTGGAAAGTGAGGTAAAACAGGCTTCGGGTTTTCTGAAAAAATACTGCGACGCGGCAGCAAAAGAAGGATTGCAGGTGGAATTTGACTGCAAAATGGAGGGGGCTCCGGGGTATTCTATCTGTGAATCCGCCCAAAACTGGGGCGCAGATTTAATAGTGTTGGGGAGGCGCGGCCGCACGGGGTTGGCAGAAGCTTTCCTCGGCAGCGTCAGCAATTATGTCGTTCACCACGCATCTTGTTCGGTTTTTGTAATTCAGGAAGTCAAAGCCGAAAAATGATGCTGCTGAAAATTTTTGCTGAGAAAGTCTATCTAAAATAAGAGTCGCCTTCGTACCTAAACCCGGTTTCTGCGAGCAAGATTAAATTTGGCCGCGAAGCTCCAAAAAGTGAAACCGGGAATCAGCCGTATAGCGCCCAAGTTCCGTAAAATCTAAAATCTAAAATCGGAAAACCGGGAATCAGCCGTATAGCGCCCAAGTTCCGTAAAATCTAAAATCTAAAATCTAAAATCTAAAATCTAAAATCGGATGAGTGATTTTTTGTCAGCAGATGCTGCGTCTAATTCGGGCAGTTCACCCACTACAAATAACGAGCCGCAAACCGCCGATATTTCAGCAATGGCTGGCGATCGCACAAATCCCGATCCGGGGAAGCGCGAATTAGGGGAAGCGCCTTTAAGGCTTGTAGAAACGGCATTTTTGGCAAGTACCGCTAGCTTGATTTGGCTGGTAAATTATTACTTTCCGCTGGGGCCTTTGCTGCGGGTTTTTTTCCCGATACCGATCGCCCTTGTCTACCTGCGCTGGGGGAACCGCGCTTCTTGGATGGCAGCTTTGGTATCGGGTTTGCTGCTGTCGGTACTCATGGGCCCGACGCGCAGCATTTTATACGTGATTCCTTTTGGAATTATGGGAGTTGCGCTGGGAGGACTTTGGAGGCGCAAAGCGAGTTGGTCTTTTTCTATTAGTTTGGGCGCGTTAATTGGCACTCTGGGCTTCTTTTTTAAGTTTTGGTTGCTGTCAGCTTTGGTGGGTCAAGACCTCTGGGTTTACGTAACAGCCCAGGTAACAGAGATGGTGGAATGGGTTTTTGTGAAGCTGGGTTGGCTTAATGTACCGAGTTTGAACACTATTGGGGCGATCGCCGCCGGGATGATTTTGGTTAACAATATTGTCTATTTATTTGTAGTGCATTTAGTAGCTTTGCTGCTGTTAGATCGTTTGGGAAATCCGATTCCGAGGCCACCGCGCTGGGTGCAACTTTTGATCGATTATGAAGAGTAGTTATTGGGAATTGTTGACTGTTGACTAATAACTAATAACTAATAACTAATAACTAATAACTAATGACTAATGACTAACTATGATTGGTATTTATACAGAAATCGAACAGGGTCAGCGGTGGCTTGAAGGCTATCGCGGACGAAAACCGATATTTGCCTGCGTGTTAGGATTTACCGCTACAGGCTTAATTCCGGGAATTTCAGCAGCAGGAGCAACCCCGCACGATCGACAATTTACTTGTTTGGCCGATGCAGAATTTTTGTATAACGGCCCCCAACCGTCCCCCCAATATCCTTTGCCGCCCCTAGAAGCTGGTGCCTCGCCGGTACTGATATCTCGCGCAGTAGTCGAAGCTTTGGAAATTCCCCTTTACCTATTTAATGCTGGTTTGGCCCTCCCACCTCCCGTACCTGCAATTGATTTGGGCGGCACTCCGGCAAAGTGTGTGATTTCTGGGAATGCTTTAGAACTCGAAACAGTCAAACATTTGCTCGAACAAGGATTAATTTGGGGAGCTAAATTGGCCGCTCAAACTAATGGCAGCTATTTAATTTTAGGGGAGTGCGTAGTTGGGGGAACGACTACTGCTTTGGGGGTGTTAATGGGTTTGGGTATTGCAGCGGCGGGCAAGGTTAACAGTTCTCATCCTCGCTGCAATCACGCTCAAAAATTGGCCGCGGTGACAGCGGGACTCAATCATGCTGAGTGGGAAATTGGCGGACAAAACAGCACTCCCCTGGAATTGGTAGCGGCGGTGGGCGATCCGATGCAAATAGCGGTGGCGGCAATGGCGATCGCCGCGAGTCGGACTTGCGGGGTACTCCTGGCCGGGGGCACGCAAATGCTGGCAGTGTACGCTTTGATGCAAGCCTTAGCCCGTGAATATGCTCTGGTATGGTGTCCCGAACAAGTTGCGGTGGGGACTACTCGCTGGGTGGCGGAAGACCCTACAGGAGACACTGTAGGACTCGCTAATGATATCGGCGGTGTGCCTTTGTTGGCCGCGCAGCTAAGTTTTGCTGGATCTCGCTACGGGCAACTGCAAGCTTACGATCGCGGCTATGTTAAGGAAGGTGTCGGTGCTGGAGCCTGTGCGATCGCCAGTGGCTTGGCTGCAAATTGGACTCCTACTCAACTCCTCCAAGCTGTTGAAGCTTTAGCCTCGCGGTGTGAAATTAAACATTAGATAGTCCTGGATGCCAAAAACCCGTTTTTTACTCCAAATATTGGGGTTTTGCAGCGATGAATACACTCCAAAACCGGGTTTTTAGTTTTCTTTGCGTCCAGCGCTGTGAGGAATTAAACATTAAAAATTAAGATGCGCCTATCGAGCAGCGAATCTGGTTCTGCTGCTCAACCAGCTTCATTTTGGCTGAATAATTATCTCATTTTATTGAGCATAAATGCTCTCATATTTACAGAAGTTTCTACACAATATCTGGCTTTAATGCAGTATTCTTCCTGCTAATTGCGCGAGAGAAAAAACTCTATGCAATGACTCTATAAGTTGACGAGCATAAATCAACGCAACTTGTATTTTTTTGAGATTAATGCCCGCTCCCCGCTAGCAATATTTAATGAGATCCGCCTACCTGTTGCGAGTGCACTCTTTTGGCGAGCAACTGTTCTTCCAAAGCAGCAATTCGATTGTAAGCTGCTGTTAGCTGAGCAGTTAGGCGCTGGATTTGAATTTCTGCGCTCAGCTCTTTTTCGAGGCTTTGAGAATTCTTGTCGAAGTAGCTGTCATCTAACAGTATGTCTTTGTGTTCGAGGAGCCCGTCGAGACGGCTGTAGCTTTGATATGACGAGGTTTTGTCATTTCCTACCGTTCCAGAGCTGGCGTTTCTCTGCTGCTGGGTCAGCTTCGTCTCCTGGGCTGACTCGAATAGCTTGTCATTGAGGTTTTCTATGAGTTTGTAAAGGGCATCGACTTGTTGGGTCAATAATGTAACTTGCTGGTGGAGCGGTTCCATACAATCATCCTTTGGCTCGTAACTTATATCTTTACATATAAGGTAAAACTTTACATAACTGCGATTTATCACTAAATTATTTAATTTTTGACGTAATTGTTGTGTTCCCAATCCAGACGGTAGATTTAGGAAGCCAGCCTGAAGATAATCGATCGCCATTCGTGAGTCGATTAGAGATTTGAGATTTGAGGTTTTAGATAGTCTTGGATGCAGGAACCTAGTTTTTTAATCCCCATACTTCGTTCAAACCTTCAATCAGAGTTAAAACATCAGGTTTCAGAGAGTCGGATCGCGCAGCGTCCTATTAGATTGACTTCGCTCTAGCGAGTGCTTTCAGGATTGACAATAGTGGATTTTCAGTTATTAAGCTGTCGCGGATTTAAAAAGGATTTTTCACTTTCGACATGACTGACGTTGGGAAATACCGCTCGGTTGTGTAAAAAGCGTCATCCAGCGGCAGAGGGCCACACTCTCCTTGTTTCGTTATATGAACAAATGTAACATAGAGGCAGTCGATCGCCAACCGGGGCGAGCAAAATGGGGTCAAACTCATATGCTGCACCATTCTCGCTTAACAGGCTTTCCGGCCTGTTCCAGTACAAGTGCATTTTCTTGTGGGGTGGGCAGGAGAGCCCGCCCATAGAAGGTCGATCGAGAATGGTGCAGCATATGAGATCAAAAGAACTTTTCGGGGAGAAATCAGGCGTTAAGTTGAGGGGGCTGTCGGCATCGGAAAGCTCGATCGACAAGGTAGAAGGTAAAATCAGGGCAAGAGTCAAACAGACTCACAGCGCAGCAGAACCGAGTACAATGGCTCTGTGTTTGAGGAAGAAATAAGATAAATCGGCGCCAATTACCGGACTCGACAAACAATTATTTTCCGGGCTGCAGAACACAAAACGATCGGTCAATATTTAGAAAAGCGGATTCACAGGTGAAACGAAGGTCTTTGCTATTGGGGGCCGCCACCCTAACTTTAAGTCAATTGGCGGCAGGGTGCGACTCCAAGCCCATTCTCAAAATTCGATCGCTCAAAAACAGTATTCCGGCCCAACTGGTAAGTAAATTTAGCCGCGATGTACAACCGTCTCCGCTTTTGCAGGTAACGCAAGAACCACAATTAAAAGAATTATTCGCCCTATTGCAGGAGTGGAAACAGGTTCCCAAATCAAAAAATCAAGCTGACTTGGTGATGTTGGGAGATTACTGGCTGACTTTGGCAATTCGGCAAAAATTAATTCAGCCGATCGATCCTGCTAAGTTTGCTAATTGGGCACAATTGCCCGAACGATGGCAAAAACTCGTCAGGCGCAACGATGACGGTCAATTAGATCCTAAAGGTAAAATTTGGGGCGCACCTTACCGCTGGGGAAGTACAGTAATTGCCTATCGAACAGATAAATTCAAGTCTTTGGGGTGGACTCCCACAGATTGGAGTGACTTGTGGCGATCGGAATTGCGCGATCGAATTTCTTTGCCGGAGAGTGCTAGAGAAGTTATTGGTTTAACATTAAAAAAACTCGGAAAATCTTACAATACGCAGCAATTAGATAAAGTCCCAAATCTCAAAAAAGAACTGGCAAATCTGCACCAACAAGTTAAACTTTATAGTTCTGATGCTTACCTGCAACCATTAACTTTAGGCGATACTTGGTTGGCAGTAGGTTCCTCTGGGGACTTGCTGCCGCTGCTGCAAACTGAAAAGAATATTGCTTTAGTAATTCCGGTTTCGGGAACTTCACTTTGGACTGATTTGTGGGTAGAACCAGCATCGGGGAATCCAGTTTCTTTAGTGGAAAAATGGATTGATTTTTGTTTGCAGCCTCGGATTGCTCCTCAATTATCTTTGCTGGCTAAGGCTAGTTCGCCGATAATTGTCGGCATGAAACCCGAGGATTTGCCGGAAGCTGTTCGCACTAATTCTGTGTTGTTGCCGGATGCTAAGATTCTTGCGGCTAGCGAGTTTTTGCTGCCGTTTGGGGATGCTGGGATATCGCTGTATCGATCGCTTTGGCAAGAAATTCGGCAAGTAGTTAAGAGTTAAATTTGAATTTATTTACCGGGATTTTTGTGCTTAACGATTCTTACTATTTGCATCAATGCTGGAGGATATTGCATCACTATAGGTGACAATTTAAACCAACAGCAAGGCAATCTGGATAGCAAGCAAGAGTTTCCTGAACTTTGAGGTTCCAGTTTACTTCTGCTTCGCTCATGTTTACATCACAGTTTAAATAAGTTCTCATGAAAGCCTGCACGCTTACTTCTCCACCCACCTCATACCACTGACCATCAGGGGTTACAAGAGCATAAGGAACTACTTCAGGTAGCTCTACTACCTGACATGGGTAGCGAATAGGTGTTGCAGATTCTCTGGGTTCAGCTTCAATAAAGCTGTACCAATCCCATTTTCCTTGAGGATTAATAGTTGTCATTCGGTAGAAACCATATTCATCAGCCCCTGCTGACTCATCTTCATACCAATCCAAATTGAGCTTGGCTATCTCTTCTAAATCCTCACTTGAAACCTCCATATCTTCTGCTAATTTTTGAATGCTTTCCTTCGGGAGAGTGGATAAACGTTTTACTTCTTTTTCAACTGCTGCTATATCTAGATACTCTTTGTATGGTTCAACGCCTAATTCAGAGTAGTAAGGACTAAGCAGGTTTCTTACTTTTTCTTCTGCGTTGCTTGTATCGGGAGGTAAAATAACCAATACTTTAAAATGCGCCATTTAACTTACATTTCTTACTTTGAACCCTGAGCGCTGAAGCGCAACAACAAACCCCGAGCGCTGAAGCGCAACTGCGAATCCTACTAAAATTCCTTCCGCCTTCCTCGAAGACGCGGATTTGAGAGAGATTCTAAATCAATGCGACAACTAAGCCGATCGCCCTTGCACGAATAAACTGCTAAAGCTGTGCCTTGACGGTTGCAAACTCGCACATTGTAACCGTATTCGCTGGCGACAGTGCCGAAGCGGTTGACAAACTGATAGCGTTCCATATAATCGAGCAAACTCCAAAGTTGGCGGTTGACGATGATAATTACCCAACTATTGCCGGGATCGACAAACCAGCGATCGAGCAATTTTCCGCCAAACTGTTTTTGAGCTAACCACAGACTCGGCACGCTTTTTTCGGTTTGCGAAAGCGGGGGCGACGGTAAATTAGCAGCGTTGCCACTCGGGCAAGCCGGCTGCTGGGAAAATGCCGCAGATTGTCCCCACAGCAAGGCTCCGAGGCACGCAGAACAGGCTATCGGGAACAAAAATAAACTTTTTGTCAAAATGCCATGCCTGCGGGTATCAACATCGTATTTCATAGTTATTGTGTTCTGTATTATATGTTTCCCATAGGGGCGAGTTTTACCAACAATTTATGTCAAAAACTCGCCATCGATAAAACCCGCCCCCGCACAGCACATAACCTACATCAACCTTACATTTTATTATCTGCAAAAGATGTACATTGCGATTTTGTGTGGTGTGGAGGGGGGTTTATTAGATTGTTTATTTTTGGCTTTTATTGTTGGTAAAACCCGCCCCCACAGTCATGTTAAAATTCCGAGCGCCTAAACAATGAAGCAGGCAGACAAGCAGTAAAAGTAGAACCGCAATTTAACTCGCTATAAACTTCAATATCGCCGCCCATCATCTGACAGAAACGCTGGCTGATAGTCAGTCCTAAACCAGTACCGCCGTACTTGCGAGTAGTTGAATTGTCGGCTTGAGTAAAAGGTTGGAACAGTCGCTCTTGCTGCTCTGGTGTCATGCCAATGCCCGTGTCCGTCACTCGGAAAACTAAAAAGTCTGAATCCAAAATTAACATTTGAGCAACTCTCGGTTGATATTTATTTTTTAATTCTTCGCTGGTAATTCTTTCGACAGTAAGTACGATCGTCCCATTAGCAGAAAATTTAGCAGCATTGCTGAGCAAATTCAGCATTACCTGCCGCACTTTCATCAAATCGCCGTGCATAGCGCCGATATTGTCAGAACTCAATACTTGCAAAGTATTGCAGTTTTTATCCATTAGCGGTTTGATAGTTGTTACTACCTCATCGATTAAGCCTCCTACATCGAAGCTTTCGAGGTAAATCTCCATCTTGTCAGCTTCAATTTTGGAAATGTCGAGAATGTCCTCAATGAGTCGCAGCAAGTGTTTGCCAGCAGTGCGAATTTTGTCTAAATCCGAGACTAACTCTAAATTGCCTAAATCTTCGGCATCTTCCACCAGCATATCGCTGTAGCCGATAATCGCGTTCAGGGGAGTCCGCAACTCGTGGCTCATGTTTGCCAGAAAAGCACTCTTGGCGCGGTTGGCGAGTTCTGCGGCTTCTTTGGCCAACTGCCACGCTTCCTCAGCGTCTTTGCGTTCGGTGATATCTCGCAGCGTGGCCACCACCGCTTCGACGCTGCCGTCAGTCGCACAAAGCGGGCTGAGAATGTACTCGTAGTCGCGGGTTCCCCAGCTTGCCGTGGGGACAATTACTTCGCCTTTCTTGGGCTCGGCTGTGGCAAATATGGCGTCGCATTCTTCGTGAACCCGCTGCATAATTGTTGGCGACCAGCCTAATTCCTGCCAGGTTTTGCTAATCATTTCTCTGGGATTCATGCCGGCAGCTTGAGCGGCGGTGCGGCTGACGTAAGTGTACTTTCCCGATCGATCGACTAGAAAAATTAGGTCAAGAGAAGCGCCGAGAATCCCGTCAACTGTTCTGGCGTGTCGGGCTACCTGAGCAGTCATTTGTCTGACAGCGATCGCGCCGCGGACTTTGGCGGCGAGTTCAAACTGCAAAAGTTCGTTGGCTTGTTGGAGGTATAGGGTGCGCTGTTCGACTTCTTTTTCTAGTTCTGCTTTGGCTTTTTCTAGGGTGAGTTCGGCAAGTTTGCGATCGCTCACGTCTGTAGAAATTGTACCGACTGCATAAGCTTTACCTTCGGAGTTGCAGAGGGGAAATTTCAGAGAAATATAAGTGTGCGGGCCGTCGTCTTGAGGGATGATTTCTTCGATGGTTAGGGGCGAGGAAGATTCGATAACTTTCAGGTCATTTTCTCGCAAGGCTGTTGCTTTGTCTTTGGGAAAAATATCGCCGTCGGTTTTGCCTGTTATTTGCTCTTTGGCGATGTCGAACAAATTGTCAAAATGGCGGTTGGTGAGCAGGTATTTTCCGTCAACATCTTTGATGTAAATCACTGCTGTTGAGTTGTCTAAAATCGCTTGCAGCAGTGCTTCGCTCTTTCGCAGGGCTTTTTGAGTGTTTTGGCGATCGAGTATTTCTGGCTGCAATTCCAAGTTGAGGCGATTTAAGTCTTGCCAAGCTTCCTGGACTTGATTTAAGGCGATCGCGCTTTTTTCTAGTTCTGTATTTGCCGGCCGCGACTGATTTGAGACGGAGTTTGCGGGCAATTCTAGGGGTTGGAAAGCGAGGGGGATGTGGGGATTTGCGATCGGGCCATCGCCCGCAGTTTTTTTATATCGAAAATCGACCGCTAATTTACCGTTTAAACTCGATTTTTTGGGAAATAAATCGGGCAATTCGCCGAAATTTAAATTGTCATAAATTAGATCCAAATTCCGGGAACGCTGCTGCGGTTCGGCGGTGGAGTTAAATGCCCAATTCCCATCTGCTGTTGATAAACCTGAGTTACCGGGTTTGGCAATCTGGCGGGTGACGGCAACTGCCAAGGCGAAGGGGAAAACGGCAGCAGCAGACAGTGCCAGCAGCCAGTTGTTGCCCCACCATGTTTCGATCGAGGTTTTGGGGATGCCCCGGACTAAAATTACAGCGGGTTTTCCGGCTAGATTATCCAGGGATTTTGCTGCTACTGTATAAGTTTGATTGCCTATTTGTATTTGCTGGGCAACTGGTTTGCCATCGGCGGCGCGTGCAGATCTCAGCAGCGATCTGTCCATCCACTTTAAGTCTGGCAACACTTGATTTTTCGTAACAGTTTGTCCGCTTACCAAGACATATTTTCCCTCATTAAGCGGTGCATAAATAGCGTAAAATCCGCCGAGTGAAGTGACGGTTTCGCTACTGGCAACCATCGGGATTTTGCTCAGATTTGTTCCTAAAAATAAAGCAGCAATAACAGTCTGATTTTTGGAATTTTTTACGGGAATTTCTGCATAATTCACAAGGACACGTTCGATCGATTCCGGTTGCAAAGCTGGCAATTGTTTCTGATTTTCCGATTTAGCCAGAATTTTGCTAGCCGTAATTGGCTCTTTTTTTGCTAATTCTTGATATGCTAGGTTGCGAGGATTAAAATTTTGTCCTTCCTGGTTGAGATTAACGCTAACAATTATCTTCCCATCTTTCCCTACTAAAGCTGCACTGTGTATTGCTCCTGTTTTGACATGACTTTCCAGAATTTGCTTGACAGATTTTCGCAAATTTGATATGTTTTTGCCGCTGTTGTAAGCTAAAGCTGTTTGGGCGATCGTTTTGCTGTCAGAGGAGTTTTGCAAACGGTCGGCGACGCGATCGAGTTTGAGATTGTAGTTAATTTCACTAAGGCTCAGTTCTGATTTAGCTTGATTTTGCAGTTCGTTGCTTCCAACTGCCGATGTTAGCCAAAGTGCTGCTCCCGTTAGTCCGACTGGCAAGATTGTTTGTAACGCCAGCATTCCAATTAACTGTTTTCTGGTGACGGACAAGTTGTAAGTGGACGGCTTGAAAGCTATTTTAAATCTTTCGGAAGTCGCAACTTCAGTTGGCTGCAGACAATTTGGCTTGCTGTCGTTTAACTGAGTTTGAGCCATAGTAGTAGATACTGAATCGGTTATAGATGACAGGCGATAAATTAATCTGGAAAACAATCAATCAATTTTAGATTTTAGATTTTGGATTTTAGATTTTAGATCGAATTCGGTTAATTACTCATATCATGTCCGGTCGAGCGACAGCGATTTTTGTAGGGGCGGGTTCACAACAATACCTGCCAACAATCTCCAATCTCAAAAACCCGCCCCGACCGGGATATTATGGTTAATCGATCGCACATGATATCATCATAAAATTGTTGCCTCTCGCCGGCGCCAACCAAGCAAGAAAATGACTGGGGTATGCTCACAGAAATCAGTTTCTAGGTGTTAATCAGATTATCTTATTTAGCTGTTTTTACATATAGTGTCGGTTCCTATTAAAAGTTTGTTCGGAGCATCCCAATGATTGCTTTCACAGGAGTGCTCGCGCTTAGATGTAGGCTTGGCTGTGCAGTATGCTGGCACTCCTGTGAAAACGCTTTTTGCAAAATCGGGATGCTCTTGCAAACAGTCGCCAGACTAAGTAATTTTTTGCTCGACTATACAGTAAATTTACTTAAACCAAAGTTTAGCGTAATTATTGCAAAACTTAGATACGCTCGATCGACCTTTTCCCTGCTTCACCTTTTTTCAATCCCACAACCGCCTGCCTGCTTTACCGCCCAGTCGCTGGTGAGTATCTTTGAGCAAAGTTGGGATGTCTAACTCCTCGGGACACCTGGGCAAACATTCGCCGCAATCGGTGCAGCGGTTGCCTTTGCTGCCCGGAAACCAGTGTCCGGCATTTTCAAACATGGCGTAGCGGTATTTGCCAAAGTCAGTCATGTCGCACCCGACGGCGAGATTGCGGAGTCGCAATACTTCGGGAATGTTGATGTTTTCCGGGCAAGGCAAACAGGCATAGCACTGGCTGCATTTGTCGGTTTTCAAACTGGCTGCAATAGCCGATTCTAGCCGATCGAACGCAGCGATTTCGGCGTTGGTGAGGGGAAAGTCGCGATCGCAATATTTCAGAGGTTGCTCTAATTCTGTCGCATTTGCAGCCCCCACACTCAGAGTCCCAATCCTAGTATCGCTCAGTAAAAACCGATAGTTCAACTCTAAAGGCGAGAAAGGCGAGCACAATTGTGCGAGAGTTTCCGGGGGCGTGTAGAGTTGCCCTCCTTTATCTGCCGGGGAAATAATGAAAACGCCCATATCTTTGTGCTTGGCGAGTTCAATTGCCGGGGCGTTGCGCTGAAAAAAATAGTAGTAATGCAGATTGACAAACTCAAACAAATCTGTATTTATTGCAGCCAAAATCAGATCCAGAGGCCCGTGAGTCGAAAAGCCGACGTGCCGAATGCGACCATCTGCCAGGGCTTTGCGTACAGCTTCCATGCAGCCTGTGGGCGATCGCACCCAAGCCAAATGTTCCCAAGTATTTAAACCGTGAATTGCCAGACAGTCGATATAGTCTAAATTCAGGCGTTTGAGGGAGGCGTCGATGCAGCGTTCCATTGCTGCTGCATCCTCCGTTGGGGAAATTTTCGTAGTGACGTGGAGGCGCGATCGATCGACAGACAAACCAGCCGAGATGGCCGCACCGAGATATTCCTCGCTGCAACCGTAACCAGCCGCTGTTTCCAGGTGATTGATTCCCTGAGAAACAGCCTCTTGTACAGTCTGACAGGCAGTTTCCTCAGAAGCCAAATAGCGCATGGTTCCCAAGGAAAATACGGACAGGTGCAAGTTAGTTTTGCCAAACCGTCGATAGCGCATAAATGTTAGGAAGTTTCGCCCGGGCTAAAGCCGCTTCTCTTGATCAAATCCTCTGGACGGAGGTTTGATATAAATTCCCGGAAGGCCCGGCGTTCTGCTTCATCAGCATCTCGATCGACCGGTATGGAAGCATCGGCTACGACTTCTTCCATCACCCAGATGGGGCTATTCGTGCGCAGGGCTAGGGCGATCGCGTCGCTAGGTCGGGCATCGATCTCTTTTTTAACTTCTCCCTGACGGACGATCAGCACGGCATAGAACGTGTTATCTTGCAGCGAGTGAATAACTATACGCTCCAAGGTAAGATTCCAGGCTTCTAGAAAATTGACCATCAAATCGTGAGTTAAAGGTCGAGGAGGCTTGTGACCTTCCAGAGAACTAATAATAGCCTTTGCCTGCTCCTGACCGATATAAATAGGCAAAGCGCGTCGCTCAGTAGCGTCTCTCAATAGGACTATAGGACTGCGCGTGGCTGCATCTAAGGCAATTCCAGCGACTTTCATTTCAATCATTCGATCGGCCTCATAGAATTAAGAAACTGTAAGGCAGTAGAGAACTTGGACATAAAGATTACCTAAATCCAGTATGACTCGATCTTCGCCTGAATCTGCAACGAATCGGGCACTGTCGATTTGAGATGGGACATTGACTCTGGGGGGACAGGGGGAGGGCAAAAGCTCCTGCGTCTGGTTTTTGGCTGTGGTTTGATGTAAATAAGCGATCTACTAGGGAAAAATACTTATGTTTACAGGACTAATTCAATCTCTCGGAAAGCTGAAGTCGCTCGGCAACGATTATTTCCAAATTTCCTGCACCTCCAGCAACTCCTATCAGATTTTACAAGATTTAGCCATTGGGGACAGCGTAGCCGTGGATGGAGTCTGTTTGACGGTAGTGGAAGTTCTGCCACAAGGTTTTGTCGCCGTCGCTTCCCCGGAAACCCTCCGCCGTACTACTTTGGGAGCATTCCCCGATGCTTGGGTCAACTTAGAAACCTCCCTGCGCGCCGGTAGCAAATTGGGGGGACATTTTGTGACGGGGCACGTAGATGCGATCGGCGCTTTAGCGACATCAACCCAAACCGCCAACGCTTGGGAGATGCGGTTTACTGCCCCACCAGCAGCAAATTCGGGATGGCAACGCCAAATCGCACCTTACATCGTTTCCAAGGGCAGCATCGCCGTCAACGGTATCAGTTTAACCGTGGCAGATTGCGATGCTGACGGTAATTGGTTTGAAGTTGCTGTCATTCCCCACAGTTTTGGTGAGACAAACCTCAGCTATTTGCAACCAGGAAGTTTAGTTAATTTAGAAGCAGATATTCTCGGCAAATATGTCGCCAAATTTCTCCGCAGCGGCTCAAAATCTCATCCCGAACCTTGGGAAGAAACCCCCGCAATCAACAGTTTAGGAATAATTACACCCGAATTCTTAGCAGAACACGGATTTATGTAATCAATGAATTGCGATACATAGCATGGATGAAGATATGACTAACGATAATCTGACCAAATGGCGATCGCTTCTTTCCCAATTAGATTTATGCTTAGGAAGTTTTGGAGATCCAATATATCCTCATCGCGTATCAACTTTGAATGAAGCTGAATTGGAAGATTTTGCATCCCAAGAAGGATTGATTTTTTGGTCAAAGGGAAGTTTGTCAACTTTAACTGAAGACCAAATTCAAAAATTTGAATCTGAAGCCGGCTTGATTCTTCCTCAAGGATATCGAGAATTTTGCCAGGTATTTGGGTCAGGAAAATTTGGTGCGGATGGTTTTTTCATTGATGTTCCTGATATTGATGATATAGAAGGACACTTAGGCGGAAATGAGTGTCTTCTTGACTCTTGTAAAAATAGCTCATTGTGGTCAAGTGAAGTCAAGGAATTACTGGATAATTCTTATCTATTTGGCGGCGGATGCGGTCTTGTTGCTTGTATTTTTGACTTAAGAACTTACAGGGAACAAGATAGAAGTTATGATATTTATGGAGTCAACTGCAATAATGACTTTACTTGTGCTTTAGGTCGAGACTTTTTTGAGTTTGTTCGCGACATATGTATTGGCGAACGGGCAAAAGCAGAATTTCCCGAATTACTACTAGGAGGACAGCTAGATATTGATGAAAATAACTTGTTCAACCGAAGGACAACTTTTTTGCTTGATGGGAATCCCTCTAGCATAACAGCAGATCCAGATATAGAAGAAGGAGATTATGAAGAAGAAGAAGAGGAGGAAGAAGATTACTGGTTAACTTAAATTGTTAAGACAAAGATGTAAAAAATAGTAATCATCTAAAAATTGCATAAATTACTGGAAACATTAGAAGTAATTAGAAGTCCTCAGCCAGAAATTTTAACTACTGAAGTTGCTCTTCAGAAAGGGTTCAATCTTTTTTATTTCAAAAACATCACCCAGCAATTCCCACCTGTGAAACTAAAAACAATGTAGCAATTAATAGCTTTTGAATGCCCGGTGCATCGAAGAATGGATAAGTTAGCAAATTCAGATAAAATAACCGATGTTGTAGTTTCCCATTAGCCGCGCTTTGCGAGATAATTGGGTGAAACAAAAAAGCACCTCTACCATAATTGAATTGCTGTTGCCCAAATTTGCGTAGACTTAGGAAGGCAAAATCCCTAACTTGATGGATTGTCAGATATAACAATGAAAAAATGCACTAGATTGCCTCTTTTACCAAAACTGATAGAAACTTCCCACTATAGCGGTTCTCAAGCGTGGTGAGTTATGGGGGCGAGTCCTATGCCTATGCCCACGGAGGCCTATCCCCTATGCCTCACTTGCTTGAGAACCGCTATATAGAACCCATTTGAGATCTTTTTAGGGGGTAACTGGAGCAGCAAGTCGTTTGAGCATCAATCTGATAAAACAAAGCTTGAGCTTGGCATTGGCAGCTTCGAGTGTGCGGTCAAAATTTTTGACTAAACTCTTGCATCGCTCTACCCAAGCATTCGATCTTTCAATCACCCATCTAGCTGCAACCGGAACAAATCCCGATTGTCCTTTAGCCTCCTTTTGAGCTTTTGATGGTTTGGCCGAGAGTTCAAACTGGATCTTGGTCATAATTTGAGGATAAATCTGCTCCAATGAGCTCGTCAGTTTTTCAGGATGATAACCATGATCTACCAAGATAGTAATCTTCGGCAGTTCCAGCGGTTTAGATTTGAAGTAATCGATATTTTGGGTCAGCATTTCAATCAACCCTTGGTCATCAGATACGCTGGCTTTGGTGCAGTGGGTAAAGAAGGGAAAGCCCAATATATCAACTGCGAGATGTCTTTTAATCCCATTTGTCGTCTTGTAAAAACAAAACCCTTTCGACTCAATCCCTGCATTACAGGTGTTTTTCACCGCTTGTGAGTCAATCATGATTAGAGTTGTCCACTGAGGCTTTTTTTTTACTTGTTCCCGCACTCGTCCATGTAATTCTGTCATGATTTTGTCTAAGATCTCATCTTCACACCACTGTTTGTAATGCCAGAAGACAGTTGAATAGGGGGGAAAATCTTTGGGTAAGTCTGCCCAGTTGCAACCATTCTTGAGTTGATACAATATCCCGTTGAGAATTTGCCGCTTTGTCCACACTGGGGGTCTTGTTTTCTTCTTGTGCGGTAATAATGGCTCGATTATTTCCCACTCTTTGTCTGTTACGTCGCTAGAATACCCCATTCACGGGTCTTCTGGGTTTGAGGTGATAATAAAAACTAATTAGAAAAGCCAGCTAATAGTCGAGCTCGAAAATTGTCGAAATTAACAAATCCATAGGCTTGACGCTTAATCACTTTGAGACGATTGTTGATTCCCTCCATAACACCACTCGTTGTTCGGTTCAAGAAATAGTTACAAATTCCATCGATATGATTGCGAAGCATGGTTAGGGTATCACTGTAAATCGGTTGTGCTTTCTTAATCCATTCAAGCAGTAATTTTTTCCCCTCTTCCACACTATGATGACTTTCAAAAATATCTCTGAATTCTTCTTTCAATTCATAGGCAAGCTTAAGCCGCTTAGATTGACTTAAAACTGTAGCCAATTTAATCCGCTCCTCTTCTTTTAAATCTACACCATTCCTCAGAACAATAAATCTGCTACCTTTTTCTTTAATCTTGCTTTGGATTCGGATTTTATTCAATTCCTCATTTACATATTTCATTATATGAAATCGGTCATACACCACAATCGCATTCGGAAAAACTTCTTGGATTACTTTTGGAAAACCACCCCACAT
>NZ_JAUBRK010000125.1:0-7982 GCF_036701825.1 Microcoleus sp. MOSTC5
GAAAATCCATGAGCTTAGCCTCTAGCATAAAGTTCATATATTATACAGTTTACACCGCAAACCCAGAAGACCCAAGTTCCAAGCTGCGATCGAAAATTGTAGGGGCGTGTTTCACCAACAATAATTGCCTAAAACCCATAATTTCATAAACCCGCCCCACCCAACGCTAAACCGCCATCTACCTCTTTCCAAATACAAGGAGGTGCTTGAGCTACGCTCTATATTGTTACTGATATCTTGCGCCATTCTTAGGAACGAACGGGCCCCAAAACCCGTTCTACAATACATCAATTTTATTGTGGATGGGCCGGATAACCCGCCCCTGAAAGACTTTCAGAACTCGGGAAAAACCTTTGAGTAATCCAAGCAGTTACAATATGAGAAAGCAATCCCATCGGCCCAGCAAACAAACACAAAGCCAGAGAATGAACCGTCCAAACTCCTGTCCGCTGTCCTTCCAAATAAATCCACCGCCCGACAAACAAATCCATCACTAAAAAATGCATCCATCCCGTAGCCGCCGCCGTTTCCTCCCCCAGAAACTTAGCAATATCTGCTAGCTTGGGATTCGACAAAGCTGCCGCATTTTCCGCAGTCAGACTGCTACCAAACAAATATATGTACAAAGCGGCGAGCATCGCAAATGGAATGAAAGAATTCATCACTTTTCGGGTAATTCCCCAGTTTGGTAATAAAATCATAATTGCCCAGAAAGGCAAAACGAACAGATTAGCTGCGTTAAAAATTAGTTCGGGTGTCATAGTTGGCTCTTGGCTCCTGGTGATGCAATGCAATTAAGGATGTTAAGATTACTTTACACAATTTTGGCTAAAATTTATCAGAAGCTGAAAAAAATCTCATTCACAAATGAAAGAGAATTGCTATACTTATCTAAATTTTCCAATCTCCCATCTAAAATCGATTGACGCAGCACAGCCCATGACAACTTATAATAACTTTCTAGATTGGTGTAAGCACAAAGAAACTCTTTCTCCCAGCGCCAAACATACGGTAGAAATACTGTTGCAAATATCAGATACTTCTGAGTGCGATCGAGCCAACGATCTGCTTTCTAATACAACAGAACTTAACCTCAAAAATCTTGAAATTACCGATATCAGTCCCCTCTCATCTTTCACTCAACTGACTAATCTTATCCTCGGCAGCAATCAAATATCTGACCTCAGTCCCCTGCAATCTTTAACCAATCTGAAAACTCTGGTTGTGGATGTCAATCAAATATCAGATATCAGTCCGCTTTCATCTCTAATAAATCTGAGTAGACTCGTTCTCGATACCAATCAAATCTCAGACATCAGTCCCCTAGCAGCTCTAACTAATCTTACCGCACTTGTCTTGTTTGACAACAAAATTTCTGACATCACTCCGGTGCAAGCTTTAACGAACTTAAATGCGCTGATCCTCTACAACAATCAAATTTCCGATCTCGCTCCTCTGAGAAACTTGACTGCACTCGATACACTCTACCTTTACAATAATAAAATATCGGATATCACCCCGCTAGCTTACTTAAAAAATCTCAATACGCTGTTTCTATTCGGCAATGAAATATCTGACATTACTCCGCTGGCATCGCTAACTAACTTAAATAAATTGGTTTTATTCCAAAATAAAATTTCAGATATTAGTCCTTTGACATCGCTAACTAATTTAATTGAACTCAACCTCGGTAACAATCAAATATCAGACATCAGTCCGCTGAAATCTTTAACTAATTTGACTGAACTGTATCTGTTCAACAATCCGATTTCTGATAGCAGCGCGCTACAAGCTTTAAATAATTTATTTTTACTCGACTTGTACAACAATCAAATCTCTGATATCAGTTCCCTGCAATCTTTGCAAAAGTTGACTACCCTGGACTTGCGCGGGAATCCGATTGTTAATAAAATTTGCCCTGTCAATCCTGAATCTATATGTCGGTTTTAATTCTTAAGGTCGAGGCAAGAGGCAGTTTATAGAGTATAATATCAAAGGTCAATATCAGGAGAATGTGATGAGCGGACACGATGCTTTAATGTTAGGATTGCTGCTGTTGCCAGGTTTGGCTTTGTCGATCGCAATTATGGGCGCTTTTGCCGCTGGTGGATAATCAGTTTTGGGAGCAGGCAGATTTTGTAAAAAGTAGTTTTTTCCTCGTTCCCTGGCTCTCCCTGGGAACGCATTTCACTATTGCTCTGCCTCCTGTTTTGTTGCAAGCGAGGCAGAGCCTTTGGATCTCGATTCCCAGCCAGCGCCATGGAACCAGTTAATTTTCCTTCTTCCTTCTTCCTTCTTCCTTCTTCCTTCGCTTACAAAAATTGTGCTGTCACATCGGAATTTACCAAAGTATTCGCGCACAAAATACCCGATGCTGCGACGGCGGGAACGCCAATTCCCGGCATGGTGCTGTCTCCCACCCGATACAAGCCTTTGATTGGTGTTTGCGGCCCGGGAAATGTGCCTTTTCCGGCGGCGATTGCAGGCCCGTAAGTTCCTTGATATCGGCGCAAAAATCGGGCGTGGGTTAGCGGTGTGCCGATCGACTCTAAGACTATCCGCGATCGCAAATCCGGTATAATTTTTTCTAAAGCTTGAAACAGAGATTGCGATCGCTCTTGCTTTTTCTGCTGATATAACTCGCCGTACTCCCAACCTTCGTAAGGTTCCAATGTATAAGCGTGAACGGCGTGATGTCCGGGCGGCGCGAGAGTTGCATCCCACACTGTAGGAATCGAAATCATGCAAGTATTTCCGGGTACTGTAATGTCAATCTTGCTGTTGTGAACCACGACGTGGTGGCCGGTCAAACCTTCGAGTCCTGCGGATTTAATTCCTAAATGCAGGTGCATAAAACTGTCTACTGCTGGCATCGACAAGGAGGTTTTTCGGTAGCTTTCCGGCAAATCTTCAGGTCGCAGTAATTTTGTATATGTATCCCAGACGGTGGCATTTGAAATAACAATGGGGGCGCGGATAACTTCGCCATTTTTCAAGCGAACGCCGGTGGTTTTGCCCGCTTCAACTAATATTTGCTCGACGGGAGCTCCGAGGCGCAATTTTCCTCCCCAGCGCTGCAAACCTCGAACTAAAGCATCGACGATCGCACCGCTGCCACCTACAGGATATTCGATCGCACAGCGCGATCGTTCGCCAATCATAAAAGCTATTTCCGGCGCGACAGTTCCGTGCGCTTTCAAACCCGACAGCAAAAAGCACTCCAAATCGATCAAACGCCGCACCCAAGGGTCGCGCACGTCCCGATCCATCAAGGAACCTGCTGAACCCGCGATCGCACCTACTAGCGGTAACAGCTTCAGCAAAGCCGGCGAGTACCGAGACAGCAAAACAGGTATCAACTGCCAGTCGGATCTCAGCGCTAAAGCCGGAATTCCACGCAAAGCCTCATACAAAACTAATAAATTTTGTTGAAATTGCTGCAATTCTACAGCACCTTGCGGTGCGAACTTAGCTACAGCATCTAAGTAACTTCTCGCATCAGCATAAACCGGTAAACTTCCCTCTGGAAAATGGTAATGCCCCAGCGGATCGTAGGAAATTGCTGCGATCGATTCCTCTAAAACATCAAAAACTTGCCGCAAAGGATTAAACGAATGCGGGTCAGTCAAACCGCAATAAAAAGAAGGCCCCGAATCAAAGTGAAATCCCCGGCGCGAAAAGCTGTGAGCTGCCCCGCCCGCTATGGTGTGGCTCTCGCATACGATAACTCGCTTGCCGTAGCGAGCTAGCATCGAGCCGGCGACTAAGCCGCCAATACCGCTGCCAATTACGATCGCATCAAAGTCTTGCATTTATCAAATGTGGTATAATTGTATTATTTCTTGCTGACTGTTGACAGGGTATTTTTTGGAGAGGAAAACTATGAAACCTTTATCTATTTTAGATGAAGTTGTTCGCGAATTAGAACAAGATGTCCATCTCTCGCGCATTAAAAAAATAATATTTTTTGCTTGTAAAGAGTTTTGGGAAAACGATCCGGCCAAACTCGCCAGCGCAGATGTAAGGAGTTTAATCGAAGAACTCTGCGCCAAATATAGCAGGTTAGAAGATATTGAAGCTGTTTTAAATAATATAGTTTCTAAGGTTAATAAAAAAGACGAGTATGCTTTAGTCTCAGACCTCATAATCTGTCAGCTTAGCAGGCTGTATGAATTTGAAGACTTCACCAAATTAGAAACAAACATATCTAGTTTTGGGGGTCAAGAAGCTCCCGCATTTGAAGAGCACTTTAGTTTGGAAGTATCAAGCAGCGAAGAAAGGGCAAGAAACCCCGGGAATTTATTTGATGTCAGACAAAAGATTTTGCAGCAAACAAATCCGCTGAGGGCTAAAATCCTAATTTTTTCTAGTCTTTATCACCAGTTTACTTTTAGCGATCGCGACTGGCTGCTGCTGAAAACTCAAGAACTTGACAATCTGCTGCGACAACTGTTTAATGTCTGCGGTAGCCTAGCCGAACTCGAATCTCAGTTGTACACAACTGCTAGCAATCTCGACAACAGAGATGAAAACGACCAAGCTGCGAGCGTAATCATCAAAGCGATGAATCCTTGTTACGCAACAATGCAACAGGAAGAACCTCATGAAGCCGAATCTTCGGCTAGCGAAGGTTACGATCAGACACGTTTAAACAACAGTGTGTATGAAGAGAGCGAGCTGGTGGACAGGCGCACCGATTATTTTGATCCAGGCGAGATTACTCACATCCTTCAAGCTGCTCCAGCTCACTATCATTATGACCCCCAAAAGAGTTACTTAGTGCCGGGTACGGCAGAAAATGTACAGTTTAAAGAGCCCGAAACCAGCAATAATTATGCTACCCATTTCAGACAGGAAATGGTAGAAACATTCCCAGTTGCAGAAATGCCGACTATTATCGAAATTTTAGAACCTGCGGCTCCTGTTATTATAAATATTAGCGATTCCATCAAACGCAAGTTGGAATTGGAAGAAGAAATGACAGAATTAGTCAGTCAAAGTGCTAACTCCGCAACAGCGCAAATAGAAAATATATTCACCCAGTTAGAAGCTGCTTTGAACGGAAAATTTTCTACGGGAAGTGCAGAAGACCGTTTGTACTGGAAATATAAAAATCTCAGAGAGTATGTAGGAAAAGTTCAGAAGTTTACCGATAAGATGCTGGAAATTTTGATCGAATTGGAGTCAAAAGAAAGCGGGAAATATCCTTCTGAAATTCCAGAAAAAAGGGCGGACAATATTTCCGAAATACCGCCGGAAAACTCTAGCCATAAAGCAAATCAGTATCAGCTTCTGGAAATGGCAAAACAAGGTAAACCAAAGGCGATCGCCCAATTGATCGATCAATTGCTACAGCCTAAGGGAATTACGGCTACAGCGGGCTTTAAAGACGGTTGGCTCCACGTCATTCTGGATTCTGCTGAAGTACCAAACCAACAGGCTACAGCTACCTACCTTCACAAAAAACTGTGTACTTTAAAGTCAAAATATCTTACTCATGTAAAAATTCACGGGCGACAGTTAGGCAGCAAAACAGTCTCTTGGACTCAAGAATTTGTGAATCAAACTCATTAAATGCCCCGACTCAAGTCTGAGGCTACACAAACTAAGTCGGCCTGCGCAAACTGAAATTAAAGAAATTTCATCAAATTTATCAGACTCAAGTCTGGGGCTACAAAAACTAAGTCCGCCTGCGCGAACTGAAATTTAAGCAGTCTAGAAATAGCAGATTCTACCTAATTCACAACAAAAACCAATATGAATGCCAGCGAAATTTTAAGACGATATACATCAGGAGAACTAGATTTTCAAGGTATGAATCTCAGAGGGGTATACCTGAGCGGTGCCGATTTAATAGGCGTCAATTTAAGCAGTGCTGACCTTTGGGGTGCAAACTTAGCGATGTCGTACCTGAGCAGAATTAACCTTCAGCGCGCCAATTTAACTAATGCAAAGTTGTCCGGTGCTAACTTAAATCAGGCTAACTTGAGCGGAGCAAATTTGTCCGATGCCGACTTCCACGGAGCAAGTTTGCAAGGTGCAGACTTTCGCAAAGCCAACATCTCTTTGGCAGTTTTTATCGATGCAAATTTGAGCGATGTAGATATGCGAGGTGTGAATTTGCAAGGTGCAGATTTGCGCGGTGCGTGCTTGCGGGGTGCAAATTTGCGGAAGGAACTGCGGATTTTTGAGGGTGCAAATTTGCGGGGTGCAAATTTGCAAGGTGCAGATTTGCGGGGCGTCAATTTGCAAGGTGCAGATTTGACTAAAGCTAATCTCAGTCACGCGAATTTGACTGAAGCATTTCTGGGAGAAGCAAATCTGACTCAGGCGAATTTGAGCGAAGCTATTTTAGAGGGCATATTTTTGACTGAAGCAACTTTGGTAGAAACAAATTTTTCTTGGGCTGTAATGACAAATGCTAAGTTGGAAAGAGCTGTGTTACTTGATGCTGAATTGGCAGGCGCTAACTTGCGGGGTGCATTTCTTACTGATGTTAAGTTGAGCAATGCTAATTTAATTATGGCTGACTTGAGTCGAGCTAATTTGGTGCGGGCTGATTTGAGTCGAGCTAATTTTAATCAGGCAAATTTGAGTGAAGCTGATATGACAGATGCTTACCTGGCTAAAACAGATTTGCGGGATGCAATTTTGCACCGCACAACTTTGATTAGGGCAGATTTGAGCACTGCTAATTTAGTAGGATCTCAATGGCGCGGTACCATCATGCCAAATGGAGAAATGCACGGGTAGCTGGTAATTGGGAATTGGGAATTGGTAATGGGTAATTGGTAATGCGAGATTGTCTCTGGTCAGTTAGTCGTCTTCTTTCAGGATTAATCTCATTGACTTTTCAAAGCTTTTTACCTATGCCTGTTTCTCACAAATTATTTAGGATTGCTATAAATTGAGAGGGTTTTAATCATATTGAGGAATTGCTGCAAAATGGTGGACGAATGATTATGCCGCCAAATAGCAGTTAATTGAGTGGTTGTCGTTTGCTCCTGAATCGGACGATAGACCACTCCTTCGCGTTGAAGATTCTGTACGTGAGATTGCAGAATGCTGATACCAGTTTCGCCTGCGACTAATCCCAAAATTGTGACCATAAAGACGGCTGTTTGAGCAACTTTAGGAACAAACCCTGCTTGCGAACATACATGGTAAATTTCCTCAGATAAGCCAGCCACAATCTGATGAAGGGGCATTACAAATTCTTGATCCTTTAGGTCGGAAAGCGAAATTTTGGATTGGGCTGTAAGCGGATGATTTTTGGGTAAAACGACGACAAGTGGTTCTTGCGTAAGAGACATCGTTTCTAAATCATTGGCTTCAGAAATATCGTGGTAGAGATAGAGAAAAATGATATCAGTCTGGCGATCGCGCAACCTCTGAATTAGGAAAGCACTGTGTTCTTCCTGTAAAATCAGTTGTACCTCTGGATATTTCTGTCGAAAAGTTCGCAGAATCTCTGGAAAGACACCATTCGCGATCGAACTGGGAAAACCCACCGTCAAATAACCCAATTCACCCTGATGAATGCGCTGGGTTTTATATACCGCTTGTTCTAACTGTACCAAAGTTGCGCGAGCTTCTTCTAAAAACGCCTGTCCTGCTGGGGTTAGCTGAATCGGGTGACTTTTGCGATCGAATAGCGTCACACGCAGTTCAGCCTCTAAATCTTTAATTTGTTGACTTAGGGGCGGTTGGGCAATGTGCAATCGCTTTGCCGCGCGACTAAAGCTCAGTTCGTCTGCCACTGCAATGAAGTAACGAAGATGGCGCAGTTCCATAGGTTATACGATTTGAGATTTGAGATTTGAACGATGGGGAATGAATGATTACTATCATGGTTGGGAGCACGGGGCTACAGTTACATTCTCTTTTTTAACGGGGAGTAAATACTAGACCTCTTGCAAAATAATTTTATGATATAATGAAAAGTTTTGCTGAGAGTTGATTGAATCCCAACTCCTAACTTA
>NZ_JAUBRK010000126.1:0-7797 GCF_036701825.1 Microcoleus sp. MOSTC5
TTCTAAAATGTTAGTTACATTGAGGGTTTGCCTAACATTTTAGGTATTGGAGTTTTGGTTAATAGTTTGGAAGGCTCGTTTCTCGGTTCACTCCGGGGCTTTACTGAAATTCAACACCAGGGCGTGTGAAAACTTTACAATTGCAGCTTGCAATGTAGCTGAGAATCTGCGATCGTAAGTAACTAAGGAAGATTTGATGCGCCAGAGTCCAGTGCGACTAACACTGAACTACTGACGAACTTCCCCAAACCGTACCGTTAATACGTTTGGAGCCAAATAAATATGACATATGACGGCGACCTCTCTACCAGGTCGATCGCATCTCTTAATACGTCGGTGACTGGATTTGGTAGCGGTCGGCGTCGGATAGACCAGCTCAAAGAGCTTGCTTACGACTGCGGGCTGACCAATGAGCAAGCCCGAGAATTCGGAAAGCTTACAGCGACTAGCACTTGGGAGAAATTGCTACTCGCACACGGGCTAGAGTTCGATCGCAAGTCTGAACCGCTTGACACAGCAATACAGAATCAGGAATCAGCCCGCCAGATAAATCTGCTGGAGTGGATTGACTGGGCGCAAGCTCTTGCTCTCGCTTTAGCGTCGGTAGGGCTTGCTTTGCTGATTTTAGGAATGTTTCCCCGCATCAATCCGCTTAATTTACTCCCCGTAAAAATCACAATTCAGGTAGGTAAATAATGAGCTTACAACTGCGACTGTTTGGTGGCGGTCAAGCTGCTGCTGGAAAAATTACCAGTGGCAACGACGGCAACCACAGCATTGATAAATCAAAGGTTTTAGCCGCTACCGACACGGGGGCAATTTCCCCGATGAATCCCGGCAACTTCGGCAGTATTCGCACTACGCCTGTAGTGCCAGCCCCCCGCTACTTTGACAAAGAGGAAGCGAACGCAATGAAGAAACTGGCGAAGGAAAAAACCGAGGGCGCTCGCCATAGCAAGAAAGCCTACAAAGCTCTTGGAGCAATTGAAGTAGCGGATGCCACCGTGCATAAATCTCACAGGAAATATGAGGGAGTGGTTGCTGGTGAGGAGTTAAAAAAAGTTCGCAGCAACGCTGGGTTAGCTAAGAAGCTGCACGGACTCCGACCGGGATACGCGAAGCTCGGACTTGGAATTGACAAAGCCGAGAATTCAGCGCGGGAACGCATTGATGCAATCACTGCCAAGCTGACGGGAGGTGCAAGCTGATGGAATATATGTGGCTTGCTGGCAACAAAAAAGAAATGAAGAAATTGGTAAAAGCTTTACGCGCCAATGGTTTTACGTTTGAGCTTGCACACTATGTGGAAATAAGCAATTCCCCTTGGGGTGGCAACCGATGCTCCTACACCCTGCAAAATTTCCGCCCCCCCGCCGTAGCAGTTCCTCAACCCCGACCATGGGATGCAGTGCTAGGAGGGAAGAAATGAAGTATCAGCGCGACATCTCGGTTACTAACGCTCTCACGGGGCAAGTGATTAAAACTTTACGGGTTACATCTCCGCAGCCAATCTCAAAGAGCGACGCTATCCACGCAGTTATCAGGCACGAAGAAAAGGGAGGTAAAAGCTGATGCCATTATTCATCGACAAAAACGGCAACGTATTTCGATTTGTGGACAGTAGTGGGACTGTTCCCGACAATCTCTCAACTGAAACCGAGAATTACACCGTCAATCTAGATGGGGGTAACTACACGCACGAGATTAAGGGTGATTTTGTGCAAGGCAATATCGTAGAGCTTGAAATTGAGGAAGGGGAGGAAGAGTAATGCGAGCGATGTACTTGGCAAACTATTTTGTCGCCGGGTGCATCGCTTCCTCCCTTCTGGGATGGATAGCGAGTTTGCATCCGATGTCGTTTCGAGCGATCGCATTCTTGGTAGCAGCAGCATTTATTTTATGGGGTCTGTGCTGGCTGCTAGATTTCTCTGTCAGTGGCTGGCTCAAGATTTCAGTCAATAATCTTCAAGCGCTCTTGCTGGCTGTGCTGGCAATGGCAATCGTCGGCGCGGGGGTACTCTTATGCTCCTAAAAATGTGGATTTTGTCGGGAACTGCGATCGCTCTTTGGTTGTGTCCCCTGGTTGCCCTGGACAAGCGCATCGGCTGGCACAAGTCAATTCAAGGCTTGAGTTTGATGGCCGCCGTAAGTTGCGCGATCGGCGCTGGCAATATCGCCCGCAAACAGGCTGAAGAAGATGAAATCGAACTCATAAAAACCCGTGCGATCAAGGCTGATGTGATTGATGAAATCAGCACGAGCGCCTATGTCAGCCAAACACAGCGGCAACAGGAAGCTGAGGCGATTTTAGCTCCCCCTAACGCTGAGATGGAAGAAGTGCGGGAGCGGTTGGAAGCCTTGTATAAGCCTGAACCATCAGAACCCGCTGAACCCCTAGTTCAAACGCTGAACCAGGCAGAGGACAATGCTTTAGCCGTAGATGACGAACGGTTCACAAGCCTGAATTTGACCAAGAAACAGGCTATAGAGTTGATCCAAAAAATGCGTTCTGAACTGAACCAGACCCAGACGATCGAGAAGCTGTGGGAGTGCAAGAAGGGAGGAAGTGAAGCTTGGAAACGGGCTTATGCTCAGTTCAAAAGTCTGATGGATGAGTAACGTGGGCCGGGAGGGGGCTGGCTTATGGCCTGCCTCCCGGCCGCGACTACCGGGCTGAATGACATCCGGTAAACACCCCAAAAAGCAGAAAAATCAGCACCCGAAACGCCCTCAAAATCAGCCCTTGCGAACCTATATTAAAAATTCAGACCTATAGGTCTGTAAGGATATTGCCCTATACCAAAAATTAGGGAGTCGGGGCGCTGAGAAGCGAGCTTGTGTTTAGGCAATTTCTATCAAGATGCTATCTCCTCAATCTGGGCAATTTCAGAGGGGGGCAAAATCGCTGAAATAGGGCCGCTTTTTCCAACATATTAAAAATTCAACCCTATAACCCTGTAGTAATTTTGCCCTATATTGAACGCCAGGCTCCGCAAGGCTTCTGAGTTCCTAGGTTTTAGGGTAGACCAGGGCGATTACACGAGGGTTGTAATTTAAGCCTCGAACAACGTAGTTCAAGTGACGGCTAAGCCTTGCCTGGCAAGGAAGCCAGCGCATTAGTTAAAGATTTCCGCAGTCGTTGCATTCTATTAAAAATACTAGGGTTACTATTGTTGGTTATGAATCAGTGGATGAGGCGAAAACTGAAGCACGCGACAAGAAAACTGGAACCCCAAGGGGCAGCCGAAATTATCCGTATGCTCACTGAGCACTTGCGAGGCTCCAAAACGAAGGCAGAAGTGCGGGATAAAAAACTTGAACTTTACTCGGACGCAGTTTGTAATGCTATAGAAGACGGAATTTCGCTGCCAGTATTCGAGGAGCACTGGGAGATTCTCGCCGGCTTGATAGACATCTGGGATTTGATGAGCCTTGTAACAAAACTGCGGCCCCGCTTCATTTGTCTCCGCTTGATTCCTACACACCTTCGCATCCCTACGCCTCGAATAGAGGTGCTTCAGCCTTTAACGGGGCGTGCGCCGCCACCTGTAGCGATGTTTGTCCCTATTCCCCATAAGCTCGAAATGGGTAGCTGTGCTCGCAGCGACCTAGCCGTGTCCGCTTATTGATTTAAGCGGCACGGTACCCCATGCTTATTCAATGTCCAAATTTTTACCCAGCAAAAAACCGCTGCTTCTGATTGGTACCCAGAGCTTGCAGCGGCCTTTTGACTAATTCAAGCCCAAGGAGGGCATATGACTACATCCTACCCCACCGGGGAAAGCTCTGCATTCGATTTTTCCGAAGATTCCTCTCAATCAACATTCGACATCCGTGACCATTTAGACAAACTAGAGCCCGGCAAGGGAAAGAATGCCTACACTTGCCCTGTGTGCCAAGGCCAGCGGCTAACTGTCAACCTCAAAAGCAAGGCATATCAATGCTGGAGCGGTGGTTGTTCGACCAAGGACATCCGCGAAGCTATTCGACCACTATCAAAATTCTTGGCAGAAGCCAAAGGCGAGCGACCCGCACAGCAAGCAAGAAAACCGAAGGCTAAAAAGAAAGAGTACCCACCCGCACCAGTTCCGATCGGCGCAAAACTCTTGAAGTTACCAGCACCAGGAAAACCACCCCGCGCCGAGCGGCCGAAGTATTTCCCCAAGGGTGTCCCATCCAACGCTGTCCAAATCACCTACGAATACAGCAGCAATCAAAAGGCGGTGCGGTACGAATGGCCAGATACCAGTAATCCAAAAGGGCGCGATAAAACTTACAGCCAATTTCACATAGATGCTGACGGCAAGAAAGTTTGGGCGAAGGGTAAGGCTCGCTGGCCGGCATACCGCATAGATGAGGTAGTTAAAGCTTTAGCAGCTATCCCTGACGGTGTACCCGTTGCAGTGCTGGCACCAGAAGGAGAGCCAAACGTAGATTTAGCAAGAAGTTACAGCATCGCAGCGTTAACCATGCAAGGCTCCAATTGGAGCGACGCCGAAATTCAAATCATGCTGGAAACACTGCGAGCTACAGGTAAAAACGTGGTGCTGGCAAAACTACGCGACCACGACGATGAGGGGATTAGGAAGGGTCAAAAAGTTTGGCTAGTTGCGCGTCATATCCAATTCCCCTGCATCATCATTGACCCGCGCAAGATATACCCCGACATCCCAGAGAAAGGCGACATCCGAGAAATCTTAGAAGCAATCGGGCCAGATGAATTTTTGAGCCGGATGAACGCAGAAATTGCATTGCAAGCTCAAAAACCGGAGCCTTTGCCGACAGAGGAATCCTTGCCGATGAAAGTCCTGGAAGATGCGGCGGGTAGCAATCCTGTCAAATCCAAAAACAAGCGACTTATGAACCTGTTGGAAACCCGGTACGGCAAGCGTTTGAAGCTCAATGAGATGAGCCAGCAAGTCGAACTCGACGGTGAAGACTGCAAACTAGATGGGATGTATATCCGCATTGCCGATGAACTAGACATCGACATCAGTAAAGATGCAGCGGCCGATTTCACGTTGGCACTAGCAACTAAAAATGCTTACTCCCCAGTCCGCCGTTACCTCGAATCGCTTGACACAGCCGAGCCGATTGATTTAAATGAACTCGCGTTGAGGTATCTGGGTACACCTGATCCGCTACACGCGACAATGCTGCGAAAAACTCTAATAGCAGCGGTTGCCAGGACATTTAAGCCCGGATGCAAACACGATACGCTTTGCATCTTCCAAGGCGACCAAGGCTTTCTTAAATCGACATTTTGGGAGGCACTGACTGGGCAACCCTGGTTTACAGATAATTTGTCGGATGCAAACGAGAAAGACGAAAAACTCAAACTACGACGGTATTGGGTACTTGAGTATGCCGAGTTTGAGACGGCTTACAAGCGCAAGGAAGTTGAACAGTTAAAGGCTTTCTTGAGTTCACGAATCGACAGTTTACGCCGCCCTTACGGGCGCTCGATCGAAGATTTCCCCCGTACTTCCATTTTTGTCGGAACAACAAACCGTCAAGAGTTTCTACAAGACCCCACCGGGGAACGCCGCTACTGGGTTATTCCCGTAAAACAAAAAATTCCCATCCACTTGCTCAAAACTGAGCGCGATCGCATTTGGGGGGAAGGGGTGCGCTGTTATCTGGCGGGTGAGTCCTGGTGGCTTTCCACTGAGGAAGATGCACAGCTAGCAGAAGCTAATAAGAGCTGGCAATCTCCCGATACATGGGAATCAGCCATCTTTGCATATCTCGAAAATCGACACGAGTGTACAATCCCCGACCTGTTAAGCAAGGCTATCAACATTGATTTAGCCAACCAAGGCAGGCGTGAGCAAATGCGGGTATCCGACATCATTCGGCGAAACGGATGGAAGAGAGCGGAGAAACAAAAACGGATTGATGGACGGGTGCAATGGTACTGGGAAAGAACAAAGGTAGTGACAGGTAGTGACGGGGTAGTGACGGAGGTAGTGACACCCTTAAATCATTGCCCTAAAACGATTACAAGTGAAGTGTCACTACCTGTCACTACCTTTTTGGCAAATAATCAAAATGAATTTTCAAGTTGTACTCACAACGTTGAAAGCCAACAGGAAAAAAGTGGGGGAATGTTTGGGCAAAAAGGTAGTGACGGTAGTGACAGTAAGCCTGGAACTCTTGCTGGGCAATGTGTTGAGGGTGTCACTACCTCCGTCACTACCCCGTCACTACCTCTGTCACTACCTACTCAAAAAATTCCCAGAGAATTTGAGAAAGGCGATCGGGTGGTAATTGTCGAACCTCGCAGCCTTTATGAAGGTGAGCACGGTGAGGTGCTTGATGTCCGGCATGGCAGCAGTGAAACTGACTACCTCATAAGGCTTGATAAAACATCGCACAACTTGACCGAAGTAACTGTCCAAGTTCCGAAGGGTTCCAATCTTCTTACGTTCTTGATGCGGGAGAAGTTGTAACACTTTGGAGTGCTGGCTCAGGAAATGATGGTTTCCTGACGTAGCCTCGGTACTTCCACGTCCTAGATGGGGAAATGTGCCTTTCCCCATCTAGGACTCCTATTGCCGATAGTTAAGATGGTGGGATAGTTGAACTTCCTAAAAATATGGCTAAGCTAGCGACTTCAGTGCTACCAACGACGCAGGAATTTTTGAGGCTTGAGAGTGTGCGTCGCGGGCTGACGATGGGGCAATTACTAGACGAGATTGTTGGCCGCTACATCGACGTACCGAAAACACTTCTTAACTGATACGGTGAATATGCCCGTTTTGGGTACGGTGGATCACGGCTTCCAAGCCTCGATGTTTGGGAGCTTTTTTGATACGCTCTTGCTAGACACTTGCTAGACACTTGAAAAGAAATATCTACAAATCACTAGACAGTCACTAGACATAGTGCTACTATGTGTCTAGTAGTAACTAGACAGGTACTAGACATGACAGACAGATGCCAGCTTAACTTGAGATTGGACGGACGCCGCGACTTGTTGGAGACTATCAAGGAAGTAGCAGCAGCCCAGGGTTTGAGCGTCAACGCATGGGTGGTAAGAACTTTAGAAGCGGCCGCTAATCCTACCGCACAATCTGAAGCTCTCCGCCAATCTCCAGCAGAGATTGAACCACTGCTAGACAACAGGCTAGACACATTGCTAGACAGTAAGCTAGCGGCTAAACTAGCAGGGATTGAAGAACGCCTGGGAAAATTGAGAGCCTGAGCGAGGGCAACGATGAATCGCTCAGGCTTGAGAATGAAAGATTGAGACAGGAAGACAATGAAACCAAGCGGCAATACCTGGAACTGCTGAACACCAGCGCCAATAGGGTAAAGGATTTACAGGCAGACTATGCCAAGCTTCTAGAATCCAGCACCCATATCACCAATAAGCTGAGGCAAGAATTAGCAGAAGTGCGATCGCAACTTGCGACAGAGCACGCCGATCGGGAGGAAATTGAAACGCAGCTCGCCGACCTGAAACAAAATTCAGCGCCTGCCAGCGAACTCCCCGACGCGGCCGACTTGCTCAACCAGTTGAAAGCGCGGCGTAAAAAGTCCAGGACAGACTTGGTAGACGTGGAGGCAATTTTGGAAATATTGGAAGGAAGCTAACATTTTAGGTATTGGAGTTTTGGTTAATAGTTTGGAAGGCTCTTTCTAAAATGTTAGTTACATTGAGGGTTTGCCTAACATTTTAGGTATTGGAGTTTTGGTTAATAGTTTGGAAGGCTCTTTCTAAAATGTTAGTTACATTGAGGGTTTGCCTAACATTTTAGGTATTGGAGTTTTGGTTAATAGTTTGGAAGGCTC
>NZ_JAUBRK010000016.1:0-128113 GCF_036701825.1 Microcoleus sp. MOSTC5
GGATGATGAATATTTGACTAAGATTTTGGCTGTTGCAGTTAACTAAATTCTCACGAATAACTCATTAGTAACTATTATACAACTTGTAAACAGTGGTTGTAATATTTTTATTGTCTCAAAAATAGCATTAAGTCAAAACCACCATTAATCAGTTCCTATTTTATCTAAAAAGTCATTATAAAGCGTGTCTGTAGCTTCTAAAAATGGTGAATTTATCTCAAAATTTACTCACCACTGATGAACAGTGTTCAATAAGATGCGTTCCCCCTGCATATAACCGTCTGTACCAACCGCGCGAGTTTGAGTTATTTGACCGTTCTCGATCGCCAAAGTGCCGATCGCTTTTACTGCCCCAAAGTCAATTAACACAATTTTGCCGTCAAGCTTGCGCCGGATTAAGTTTGACGGTTTAATATCTCGGTGAATAATACCTTGAGAGTGTACGCACTCTAAAACTGACAAAATGTCCAGCAATAAATCAATAACTGCTGACTCCTGAAACTGCCTGCCTGAAACGATTTCTTTGTTCAGCGGATTTCCGTCGATGTATTCTTGAATTAAGTAAAATTTTCCCTGTTCTTGAAAGCGATCGATTAACTTGGGAATGCACGGACAGTTATCGAGATACTTCAGGGTTTGAGCTTCTCTTTCAAATTGGTGCTGTGCTTCCTCCAACAGGCGCTCATCGTTAGATTCAGGAGGCGGAATTTCCTTGACGACGCACAGGGGATTTTCGGGGCTGCCCAAAGCGTCGTTAGCCGTATAGGTTTTGGCAAACCCTCCCTCACCTAATTTACCGATTATTTGGTAGCGATCGCGCAGAATATCCCCTGGCTTTAGGCACATAAATTCTCCGATTCCCCGACTGGCTGCACTCGTTGACGTTGATTTTACCATCGGGTGGGAACGGGTTTATATAGTTTACTCACGAGTATGTAACGCCGCCCTCTGGCGGTTCATGTACCGCGAGGGAGGGCGGGTAACGCCAGAAAATTGAATCAATCAGAAAGGAGTTCAATCGCACTTTAAACCTGCCGCTGCCGCTGTCGAATACTTGACGGGAACAAAAGCGAGACCGAACTGCTCTTTTGGACATTCTACAATATGTACTAAATCCCTGGGAGGATTTTTGCGATCGCCATTGTTCGGCGAGTTAAACTGAATGGTTCCTGTTGCTCCGTAAGCGCTAAAATCGGGAGCAGAAATAGTTTTTTGCATTCCTTCGCGACTGGGTTTGAGCTGCATTTCCATTGCTTTTATGAGTGCGCGCGCTGCATCGTAAGCTGAAGCTGTACGAGTATTTCCCTCTTCTCCCCACAGAGATCGAGCCTGTTGAGGAAATGCTTGGTTGGGACTGTTTAAGGGATGCCAGCCAACAGAAAAGATTAGTTTTTCCAACAAATTTTGCTGTTGCTGGGATGCAAATTCCAACATTTGCGGACACATCAGCATCCATGCCCCGGCAATCCAATTGCGTGAAGCGAAGCTATCGGGCATGGAATCGGCGTTAAGTTTTATTATCTCAAATGCGCTGTTTAAGGCTCCCGTAACATGAGGGTCTGGAACTAACACGATCGCAGTTTCTCCGTTGGCCTCGATTTCCTTTATTGCTCTGTGGGCGTTGAAGTCTTTTTTTGATAAATCGAAATCGCGAATTCTGACTATTTTCCCCCTTTTGATGTCTCTAAAATACTTGATGAACTCTTCCTTAAAAGATGCGCTGAATGCACTTGCCTGATTGTATAAAATTGCTATTTGTTTTTGATTTTTTTCGAGGAGATAATCGGCTAAATCTTGGGCAATTAAACTGCTCGTATATTGAGTCCGAAAGAAAAATTTTCTAGGTTCATAGGTCAGTTCTTCCGTGGCGGCACCCGGAGACATCAAAACCAGATTATTTTGATTGTAAATATCTACTGTGTGCATCGTCATGTCGCTGCTAGCGTGACCGACAACTGCTAAAATATCCGGTTGATTTACCAGTGAAATTGCTCTTTGTTTTGCCTCCTCTTCATCGTTGGCATCGTCAGCAATAATTACTTTAAGTCCTTTGCCGTTAATGGCTTTACTTGGTAAAAAACCAAGACCTGGAAAGTCCCGTTCGCTCTGATTGGACAGTCCCAAATTAACTTCAGTTTGCGCCTGAGCCACTCCGCGCAGAAATTCTTTAGCTTGATCGCCAAGCTGAGCAAAACTCTCCGGATTTCTCCGACAACTGGGAAGAGCTACAGCAATTGTGTAATAATGAGCGTTGCTGACCTCCAGAAAAGCATTGTTCGCGTAAACTAAAGTTTCTGGATCTTTGCCGTATTCTTTCTGCCACGATTCTTTGAATAAATTAAAAGCTTGCTCTGAATTTGAAGCTGCAAATTTTTCTACTCCTCTTTGCTTTAACCGAGGGCGAGAACTTGTAAGGAGAATTTTTTCTCCGGCACTTAAACCATCTGGGAGGACTAAACGAGGGTTTGAGGCCAAAGGTGTGCTGCTGTCACTGGCGATCGAATATTCCCCTGGAACTGTGGCAGTCTTAATTGGCAGAATAACTCTCAATTTCCTGCTGCCTCTGCGTTGTGGCTGCCGCAATCTCGACTGCGCTGAGGAAGATGCCATTAGCGAACTCAAATCCTGCAAAACTTCAGCAGCGGATTGATAGCGATCGTTAAAGTGGTAGCGTACCATCTTGTTTAAAATTTCTTCCAGTTTGCTGTTAATTTCTCTCATCGGGCGATCGGGGGTTGAGTAGTGCCAGACGAGTTCCCCAGTTTTTTTATGATGCAAAAAGTCTTCAATATCTAACCCCGCGATCGCTTGAATACCGATGATTCCCACAGCATAGATATCGCTGTTAAATCTGGGCTGATTTTTCCACTGTTCGGCCGGCATATAACCGTCTGTACCGATGACGCGAGTTTGAGTTATTTGACCGCCCTGAACCGCCAAATTGCTAATACCTTTGACTGCCCCAAAGTCAATCACGGCTATTTTGCCGGAGCAGTTGCACCGGATTAAGTTTGACGGTTTAATATCGCGGTGAATAATATGTTTTTTGTGGACGAAATCTAAAACTTCTAAAATGTCTTGCAATAAATCAATAACTTCTGATTCCCTAAACTGCGTGCTTGAACCGATCTCTTTGTTCAGCGGATTTCCGTCGATGTATTCTTGAATTAAGTAAAATCTTCCCTGTTCTTGAAAGTGTTCGATTAACCTGGGAATGCGCGAGCACTGTTCCAGAGATATCAGGGATTTAGCTTCTGTTTCAAATTGCACCTGTGCCCTGTGCAAAACATTGGGATGGTTCGATTGAGGAGGCCCAATTTCCTTGACGACGCACAGGGGATTTCCGGGGCTGCCTAAAGCGTCGTTTGCCGTATAGGTTCTGGCAAAACCTCCCTGCCCTAATTGACCGATAATTTGGTAGCGATCTCGCAGAATATCCCCTGGCTTCAGGCACATAGATTCTCCGATTCCCCGACTGGCTGCACTCGTTGGTGTCGATCGTACCACAATTATGACTTTTATGAACTCAAAGTTATGACTTTTATGAACTCAAAGTTATGAATATATGAATTGACTTTGAAAGTGGCTTATTTAATAATCTTGGCATCTGAGATTTTACGGAGAAGATATTTTATGGCTTTACAAAGAGACCCATCAGGATCGTCGCGCTTCTTTGGCGACAATACATCCGAATATGTAGATTTACGGATCGGAAGTGGAGGAATTTCCTCTGGGGGAGTTTTGCTCCTCGGAGGTGACGATACAATCGATGGCGCAATAACCAACGATTTGATCTTTGGCAATGAGGGGGAAGATATTATCAGAGGGATTTTTGGCAACGATTCTTTATCCGGGGGAAAAGGGAAAGACGCAATATTGGGAGGGGACGGAAATGACTCTATCAACGGCGGTCAAGATGGAGATTTTATTCTGGGTGACAGTGGAAATGATGTTTTAGTGGGCGGTAAAGGCAATGATTTTTTAGTTAGCGGTAGCGGAAATGACACTCTAGTGGGAGGTTTGGGTCGAGACTTTTTAGCAGGTTTTGATGATAATAATTACCTCAAAATCGGGGGCAGCAACTTGTACGTCCTCCAAGCAGAACCCGGAGTTACAGATGTCAATAATGCCGATATCATTGTAAATTTCCGACCTGCTTTCGATACAATTGGATTAGCAGACGGTTTGACTGTGAATGATATAGTGTTGGAAAATTTGCCAAATGTACTCATTACAGTACAGTTTGAAGTTCCGCAAGCAGCGGGTTCTTTTGTCACGCCCGATCAATTAAAACCCACATCGATGGCGACTTCAGGGACTGCGATCAAACTCAGGAATTCAGGAGAATTCATCGGTTTTGTGGAGGCTGTAACGCCTGCTCAACTGCAAAACAGCATTCTCAACAGCATTATCTCGGTTCAGGGATTCTAAGCTGTATAATGCGCTGCAACGCCTCCTACAAAAGCTTAAATCGAAGATTGGACAGAGAAATAGTAATCTGCAACCAGCGGTACAACAATTCTACCGCTCAATCGCTAGCTGCTGTTTCCAATTTCTCTCCTATCCTCGGTTCAGTACCGTTCAGCAGACGCTGAATATTGCTCCGATGCCGCACAATTACAAACACGCCACCCGCAATTCCAAACAATACATAAGCCAGCGGCTGATCTAAAGCAAACATCAATCCAGCAACGCTAATTGCCCCGATAATCGAACTCAAAGAGACAATTCGCGATACCGCAAATACGATTCCAAAAATTCCGAAAGTTCCCAAACCAACAGGCCAGTACAAACCGAGCAAAACTCCCAAACTCGTCGCCACAGATTTACCGCCGGTAAACCCCAGCCAGATTGATTTGCTGTGGCCCAAAATAGCAGAGAAACCAGCCAAAGTTGCCATCCAAGGGATGACAGTTGCAATATTTTCTAAACCTGCGGCGGTTGCTAGCTGCTGGGTTAAAGTGAGAGAATAAATGTAGCGGATTAGGACGATCGCACTTACCCCCTTCAACACGTCAACCAGCAACACCCCCAACCCCGGCCACTTTCCCAAAGTCCTCAGTACGTTAGTCGCACCCGTCGAACCCGAACCAACCTCTCGAATATCAATACCCAGCATCCATTTCCCCAAGGCGTACCCAGTCGGAATCGATCCCAGCAGATAAGCTGCTATTAACAGTGCGCCATTTAAAATTATCCAGCTAGCCATTTTTGAATTTGATATTTTGTGTACTTTTAAAATTTGCCACCTTTCTACTAGCATAATTAGCAATTAGCAATTAGCAATTACCGATTACCAATTACCAATTACCAATTACCCAATCAAAAATCCTTAGCAGTTGTCAAAGTTTGCGGGTCAGAAGCAAAGGCCAACCACAGCGGAAACTGCAGCATTGACAAACTAATTAAATCCTCAGTTTCATCAATGACAATTAGCGGCAATTTGCCATCTTTCACCAGTCGATCGGCTTTTTGAGCCAAAGCTTCCGCAGACTCAAACATAATAATCCCCCTTTCCGGGCCAAAATCGCTGCGAGTAATGCCCAAACAGTCCTGCAAACCCCGGCGCCACTCTCCCAAACGTTCGGGACTGTTGGCGAGCACCAAAGTCCGCACCCGTCCGCCGTAGACGCTTCTGAGTACAGAAATAATTGTCGAAGTAATCAAGATATTTTGCAAGCGCGAACCCATAGTCCGCAAAGCGCCCCTTCCTCCTTGGGTGAAAAACCAGTTAGAAACTCGTTCCGCGTGGATGGGTTCAAAAGTGCGGCGGAGTTGCCAAGGCGGGCCGTAGTAGTCCGGGAGAGTGCGGTATTGATCGAGGGTGCGCCGAATTTGTTTGGCTTGTTCTTGAAATCCCTGTTCAGAAAATCTGGGATTTATCGGTGCTGAGGATTGAGACTCCTCAGCAGGAATTTGCTTGGGCGTTTCTTGCACCGGCGGGGTCAAATCTAAGAGTTCGGCGGTAGCGGCCAAATCCTGCAAACTGCCTACTAGATAGTCTTTGAAACCCTGGACTCGAATTGCTAAATCTTGGGAAACGCCGGCAAAAGTTGTGCGCATTTCCTTTTGAATTCGATCGCGCCGCCGTTCGAGTTTTTCTACTTCGATTTGCAGCGCTTGTTTGCGCTGATCTAGTTGAATCAAGCCGTCTTGTACCAAACGCCCGATCGATGCTTGAGCCTCGCCCAACGCTTCTATAGCATTGGCTTTGTCGGCTTCCAAGGCGGCAATTCTTTCAGTCAAATTTTGTTCTTGCTGCTGCAATTGTTTGACTCTCTCTGCCAACTGTTCGGTAACATTTTCTGGGATGGGAGTTACCGTTTCTGCGGTTGCTGTTGGCTGGGAGTCGGTTGGAGGGTCGATTTGAGCGATCGGACTTTCTGATTCGCCATCGTCGGTGTTGAGCGGGATTTGGGCCTGGGCGCCTGCTTCGTCCACGAATTGGGCGATTTCGGAATCTTCCCCGCCCAGCGGCGGGTCTGTTTCTGGCGGGAGTTGGGCTGGCAGCTCATTTTCGTCGATCCACAAATCCCGTGTTTGAGATAGAAGTTGGTACTCCCTCTCATTCACGGGTAAATCGACTTCGCCTTCACCGGTTGGCGGGGCTGGTTGTGCTTGCGGTTCTTGGGTTGGAGATTCGTCTGAATTCATGGGAAATTTTGTTCGGCGTGGGGCACGGAAAAGTTAAAAATTTAAAATTAACAACTTTTTTAGTCTTGACGGGGACAGCGCTGTTCTAAGCAGGTCTGTAGCATTTTACGATCGAATAGAACCGGCAGAAAGTGAATGCTGTTAATTTCTTTGAAATAGAACAAAATCGGCACCGCGGGCCAAAATATCCGCCAATTTTGCCATTCGCGGTAAGGAAAGCGGCGGATTAAATTGGACGATCGATAAATGTCCAAATCGGTTGGGGTAAATTGCAGCCGGATGGTGGCGGCTTGGTACATCAGAAACAAGCCGAACAGCGAAACCGACAAACTCGCCCACTTCTGTACGAACAGCAGCGGTACACCCGCCAGTACCAAAACTAGGGGAAGCACATAACTCGGAGCGAGTTCGATCGTACTTGTCGGCGCAGTTGAAGAGGCAGTTGTAGTCACGGGTTTAAATCAAGGGTAGTAAACGAATGTTGCCAATTATTCATATTTTATCTGTTTCCTAGCTTACAAGCCTTTGAGTACGCTAGATCCCGTCCCCTGAAACATCAGCCAAGTCATGAAAAAGTTCACAATAAAAATAGCCAGTAAAGCCGTCACCACCGCCGTAGTAGTCGATTGACCGACGCCTTTTGCCCCGCCGGTGGTAGTCAAACCCCAGCTAGTGCCGATTACAGCAATCAAACCACCGAATACAAAAGCCTTAATTGCCGCGCTGCAAATATCCCACAGACTCAGGAAATTGCGGACTGATTCTAAAAACACGCTTTGAGAAATGCCGTACATCGCCGTAGCAATCAGCAGTCCGCCGAGGATGCCGGTGACGAGACACATGATGGTTAAAATTGGCAGCATCAAGCAGCAAGCAAGGACGCGGGGAATTACTAAATAGTCGATCGGGTCTGTTCTGAGCATCAGCAGGGCATCTATCTGCTCTGTTACCTGCATCGTGCCGATTTCCGCCGCAAAAGCCGAACCTACCCGTCCCGTCACGATCACGGCTGTTAAGACGGGGCCGAGCTCGCGAGTCAAAGACAAAGCCAAAACGCCGCCGACGACATTGCCGGCCCCGAGGTTAATAAACTCCCTCGCTACCTGAATAGTAAATACCATGCCGACAAAACCCGCTGTCAGCAAAGCAATCAGCAGAGATTCCGGGCCGACTGCTGCCATTTGATCGAGGGTGTTGCGGCGGTGAATTTTGCCCTTCAGCAAGTGCAGCATGACTTGGCCGCCCAATAAAATTGCTGCCAGCAACCGCTGACTCCACAAACTGAGGCTCGAAGATGTAGTGGTGCTCAAGGGAATTTCGAGTGTAGAACAACTGCCAAAAATGAAATCTATCTACAAATCTTAAACAAGTTTTTTCTATAACATTTAAGATTTCTGACAGAACGGGCCACTGACGGCGATCGCTGCCTATCGTAGAAAAGGACAAGTTTTGTTTACTTGCACCTTTCGGCAGTTTAGCTGAATTTACTGACTCTTATGAGCATTTTCCCCAATTTTCTTCGCTCTGTACTGCTGACCAGCCTGTTGAGCTTTGTCGCCCCCTTATTGTTAATCGGCGGGGGATTGACTAGCTTTGCGCTGCTCGGCCTCGTGCCTGCTCTCCAAGGAGTTGGTCGTTCTGGAGAAGACCTGATTTTGCAGTTTTTAACGACTTTCGGCAGCGGCTGTCCCCTCCAGGGTTTTTTCGTAATCGGCTTAACTTTTAGTTTGGTGGGTGTTTTGTTTGATACCTACGCTTCTTATCAGCATTCGCGGTGGAGTTAATTTTGTTTCGTTATATGTGGGATTTGAGATTTTAGGTTGGGAATTCTAAATTCAATCTAAAATCTCAAATTGTTGCGTTGCGGTGCGATCGAATAGCGCCACCTGCAATGACTTCGCCGAAAAACGGATACTTGCTAGCAGACAGGAGTGGTGGCAAGCCAAAAATTTTAGACTAAGGTTCAAACTTCCAGATTCATCTGTGGAGTCAATCTCAAATCTCAAATCTCAAATCTTCAACCTCAAATCGACTGACTCAACATTACCGATCGCAAATGTTCGGAAAAGCGATCGCCCTTTTTTCGGAAAACCGAATCCCCCAGTTTTGGAAGCTGGAATATATTAAATACAGGTTGAGTCAAGTGTTTCTCAACCTTAAAAACTTCAGATAGTCGAGGTATTAGTTATGGCACTTATTCGTTGGGAACCTTTGCGGGAAATGGACTCCTTGCAGCGAGAAATGAATCGGTTGTTTGATAGCTTGACACCGGCAACCGATCGCGCATCTAACGGTGTTGCTTTTGTACCCCCCGCCGAACTCGATGAAACTCCCGAAGCGATCCACCTTAAGTTAGAAATTCCGGGCATGGAAGCTAAGGATTTGGACGTACAAGTAACCGCAGAAGCTGTTGCTATCAGCGGTGAACGCCGTCACGAAACTAAGAGTGAAGATAAAGGCATGACTCGCTCTGAGTTCCGCTACGGTTCGTTCCGCCGGGTGATTCCCCTACCCGCGCGGGTTCAAAATGACAGCGTACAAGCTGAGTACAAAAATGGGGTTTTAAACCTGAATTTGCCCAAAGCGGAAGCGGAAAAGAACCGCGTGGTTAAAGTGCAACTCGGCTAAAAAATAATTGTTAGCTAATTGCGGATAGATAGGGCGTGCGGTGCGCGCCCTATTTGTTTTGGGAATTGCAAATTGGTAATTGCTAATTGGGCCGAAAAGCATTGGGCATTGGTAATTAGCCATTGCGAGTTTGAGGAATGATTCTTCCTTTTTCCTTCTTGCTTCTTCCATCCATCCGTTACATCCTCTGAAAGCGAATCCGTTGCCGAACTTCCTTGTTCCGCTTCTTCAACCGTGCTAAACTCGAAGATGCGATGGTTGGTGAGGAGACTTGCGTGCCGAGTCAGGGAGTCGGAGGAAATGGAATTGCATCTGAGTTTGGAGACTTAACCGGGATGACTCGCCAAGAAGTCGATGATTTTTTGCGCGGATTGGGTGCAGAAATCAGAACTACTAGAGATGGTTATGTTGCATATAAATTTTTTGATAAGTCAACAGTAATGATCCGTCCTAACGGTGAAGTGATTAGAACGCCTGCACCGAAATATGGATCAGATGGAAGAAATATCAACAAAGGTTTGCGTGTCGATAGAGATGGTCGTTTATTGCGGACGAGAGACGAATTTGATAATTTAATTCCAGGTACTCACAATACGGGAGAAAAATTAAATGAGTGATTGGAAGGATGACTATAACTTGCTTGGATTGGGTGGTTTTACATCTTTAATCACAAAAGTCAACGTATCTTTATGGGGAAACGAAGTATTAATTGAATGCGTCTACAATCCAGAAGAAAGATTGCCTTATATCCTGGCATTCAAAGACTGTCGCAATATCAGTTGGACTGTCCACGATGAAGACGAAGTTGGCGAACTGGAAGCTGAATTTTTCGGAATTTCTTTGGGCGATCCCGAACACCGCAAGCCTGCGGTGATTACTACAGACATTTTTGAAATTTCAATTTTGTACGGCAGTTTTAGGATTCACAAGGGAGAAAAATTAAATTCTGAAGATTTAGAAACAGAGGTTTTGGTATCACAAGCGCAAGCAGTCTTGTAGTAATTTCGATTTGAGCTTTTAGATATGAGATTAAAGAAGTGGGAATGAGTTGATAAACAGAGGTTTTGGTATCACAAGCGTATTGCGTAGCTACTTGCACAAGGTAATGTGCTAAACTCTAATCAGCAATGCTTGGTGAGGAGACTTGCGTGCCGAGTCAGGGAGTTGGAGGAAATGGAATTGCATCTGAGTTTGGAGACTTAACCGGGATGACTCGCCAAGAAGTCGATGATTTCTTGCGCGGACTGGGTGCTAAGGTAAAAAGTTCTTCAGGAAATTATGTGGAATACAAATTTTCTGATCGGTCAAAAGTCATAATCCGCACTAATAGTGAAGTTGTTCGCCTGCCAGCACCGCGATATGGCTCAGATGGTAGAAGAATAAACTGGGGTTTGCGTCTTGACAAAGATGGTAGCGTACTCCAAACACGCGATGAATTTGGCAATCAGATTCCTGATACGCACATTACTGGAGAAAAAGTGAGTAATTAATATGCCTGATGACTACAACTTGCTTAATTTAGGTGGACTTACATCCCTCGTAAAAAATGTCAATGTATCTTTGTGGGGGAATGAAGTATTACTGGAATGTATCTACGATCCTACAGGCGATCGATTGCCTTACTCTTTAGTTTTTCAAGACTGCCGAGAAATTATGTGGGAGGTGCATGATGAAGAGGAAGTAAAAGAACCATTAGCTGATTTGATTGGCATTCATTTGGGTGAAAACGCGCACCGGAAAGCGGCTTTGATTCATACGGATATTTTTGAAATTTCAATTTTGTACGGCAGTTTTAGCATTCACAAGGGAGAAAACCTAAATGCTGAAGTAGCAGATTTAGAAACAGAGGTTTTGGTATCACAATCGCCAGCAGTATTGTAGAAATTGAAAACCCCCGCGCGGTTAAATTGCCGAGCCGTTAGTAATATTATGTCGTGTAAAATAACTATTACAGTCCAGGACGCACTCCGACTCCTCGAAACTGGGTTTTTTACCTAATCTGCGGGTTTTAACGCGTCTTTTCGTAAAAAACGCGGTTTCTGGGCCCCCATATGTAAGTCCTATATTATTAGGTTTGTAGTGAGGACTGAAGTCCTCATCAAAAATCTGAGGATTGAAGTCTTCACTACAAAAGAATTACCAATTTTTCAAAAAAGACAGTAGGTATTGTTGCCCGCCTCAGTTTACGATACTTAATAGAACTTTTTTCCCAGATGAGGTAAAACACAATGCCTGATATTGTTGATATTGCCGTAGGTGCGGGTTCGTTCCAAACCCTCGTAACAGCCGTGCAAGTAGCTAATTTAGTAGACACCCTCAAAAGTCCGGGCCCTTTTACTGTCTTTGCACCCAATGACGATGCTTTTGCGAAATTGCCGCCGGGAACTATCACAACCCTAGTGCAGAACGTTCCCCAATTGACCAGGATTTTGATGTTTCACGTTGTCTCTGGCAAGTTTATGAAAGCTGATTTGGCAAAACTCGGTTTTGTTACTTCCTTGGAAGGTTCGCCGATTAAAATTGATTGTTCTGACGGTTTTGAGGTGAAAAATGCTACTGTTGTCGCTGCGGATATCGAAGCTGATAACGGCGTCATCCATGTGATCGATAACGTGATTTTAATGGGGTAGTTTCACCGTCCATCGATTTTCGATTTTCAATTTTCGATTGACTCTAAAGATGAATTTGAGGCTTTGAACTTTGGTCTAAAATTTTATAAATTTTACCACAAAAGTCTGGAGCTTGCATCTGTCTTTGGGTGTAAGGTTAAGTCGGGCAATGGGAGCGAAAGCTTGCATAGAGCAGTGTCTCTTTGCTCCCGATCGCGCCCTTGTTTTTTAGCGGTTGAAGGTAATATCAATATAAATAAAGTTGTCTTTTCGCCGCATATCTTTTAAAATCATTGTTTACAAAAGTTTGAAAATCAATAATTATAATATAAGCAAACCAGTGTGGTGAGCACTATGCAAATCCTAGCCGCCAGCCTCAAAGCAAAAGTCCGCCAGCGTACCTTGGAACTGCAAGTTCTCAACGAACTTACTGCGAAATTACAACTCGCCACTTGCGCTGATGAAATTTGGTCTGCGTGTTTGACACATCTCGATCGCCTGATTCCGGGCGCGGCGATCGCAATTTTGACGCCACCGGACGATCGACTATACCTGCAACACTTACAGCCCTTAACTGCTAGCGCCAGAGCCGAAATTGAAGGCCGATTGCAAGCAGTTCGCGTTGAATGGCTCGCTGGAAATCGAGACTGGGCGGATCACATCGATCCGCCACCAATTGCTCAGTTTCAGTCGGTCTTGATAGCACCGGCTAACCCGGAGGAAAGTGAAGAATTGTTGGGAGTAGTTTTCATTGGTGCACAGCAAGCAACGGCTTTTAATTTGGAACACCTTTGTTTGCTCCACACAGTCGCTCAAATTTGTGCCAAATCGTTAATTAGCCTAGCAGCTAAAACGACCAATGTCAAGGGAAAAGCTCAAAATAATTTGGCTCTGGATGCGGAAAGTCAAGAACTGTTGTTGCGGGCTTTAATGGACGGTGCGCCGGACAGAGTTTTTGCGAAAGATAGAAACTTTAGATACATTTTGGTAAATCAAAGTTTTGCGGCATATTTGGGGAAAAATGTTGAGGAAATTATCGGCAAAGATGATATTGAATTAGGGTTTTCAGCCGAATTAGTATTTGGCGATCGCAACGGCCGGGTTAGGGGCATCCGCGAGGACGATCGAGCTGTGCTGGCCGGGGAGATTGTTCGCAATCCCTACCAGACGATCGCCTTTGAAGGCGGCAAACAGCACATCTTTGACACGCAAAAACTGCCGCTGTGCGATGCAGAGGGCAATATATTTGCGGTTTTGGGTTTTTCTCGGGAGATTGGTCAATTGCAGGCCACAGATGAAGCCAGGAATCAAAGCCAAGCCAAACTGCAAAAAATTACTGCTAGCGTACCCGGTACGGTATATCAAATTGACTTGCATCCAGACGGCTCAATGGCCTTCTCGTTTGTGAGCGCCGGCTGCAGAGAATTGTATGAAATAGAACCAGAGGCTGCTCAGCAGGATTTTAATGTAATTGTTGACATGATTCATCCCGAAGATCGAGATGATTTTCTCAATTCGGTCACGCTTTCTGCTGAAAATTTGCAGCCTTGGCGCTGGGAAGGAAGAATTGTCACTCCGTCAAGAAAACTTAAATGGGTGCAAGGAGCTTCTCAGCCAGAATTGCAAGCATCGGGGGAGATAGTTTACTACGGCTTGTTCACGGATATTAGCGCCCGGAAACAAGCGGAATTAAAGCTGCAACTTTATCAACAAATCTTTTTGAAATCCAACGATGCGATCGCCATTTTAGACCCCCAAGGCTATTACTTAGAAACAAATCAAGCTCACACAGCTTTGCTGGGTTACAGTTCGTCGAAATTGTGGGGAAAAACGCCTGCAACTGGGATGGGAGAACAGGCATTTGCGTCGGTACTGCAAAGCTTGGCAGAAACTGGGAGTTACCGAGGCGAAATGACCTTTATTAAGGCTTTGCAAGGGGGAACAGTTGAGGTGGAGCTTTCGGCTTTTGCGGTTCTCAATGATGCTGGGGATGTAGTCTGTTACGTAAACGTCAAAAGGGACATCACCGAACGCAAGCGAGCTGAGGAAAAACTCAAACTTTACCGAGAAATATTTTTAAACTCCAACGATGCGATCGTCATTATCAATGCTGACGGGTTTTTCCTCGAACAAAATCGCGCTCACCAATCGCTTCTAGAATACACAGACGCGGAATTACAAGCAGAAGCGTCGCCGCTGGTTGCGGGGGAGTGGTTTCCGACAATTGCCAAAAGTTTAGCGAAAACAGGAACTTTTCGGGGCGAAATTACTAACTCCACTAAAAAAGGTCGCACGCTGGCGATCGACGTTGCGGCATACTCTGTGATTAACAACGCCGACGATGTAATTTGTCATGTCTGCGTCAAGCGCGACATTACCGAACGGATAAAAGGAGAAGAAGAACGCCAAAAATTTGTGTCGCTGATTGAAAACAGCAGTGATTTTATCGGTATGGCTACCCTAAAAGGCAAAACGCTGTTTGTGAACGAAGCCGGACGAAAACTGGTGGGCTTAGAAAATATTTCGGAACAGCTTTATACGGAGATATGGGATTATTTCGCCCCAAATTTTAAACAGGAATTTAGTCAAGAGATTTTGCCAATAATTATCAGTCAGGGTCAGTGGCAAGGAGAAGGTCAAATGCAGCACTTGCACACCGGAAGAAGCATTGATGTTGTGATGAATGCTTTTCTGGTCAAGCACCCTCAAAGCAGCGAACCGCTGTGCTTGGCTGCGGTAATTCGCAATGTCACCCAACGCAAGCAAGCTGAGAAAAGGCTGCGGGAACAAGCAGAACAAGAACGGCTGGTTTCGGCGATCGCCCAGCGAGTCCGGCAGTCTCTCAACCTCACTCAAACTCTGAGCACTGCCGTACAAGAAGTGCGGCAGTTGCTGGCAACTGACCGCGCGGTAATTTATCGTTTTGATTCCGAGGAAACAGCGAGTGTTGTTGTGGAATCTGTAGGGGATGATTGGATTCCCTTGCTGGGCATAAAAGTTCCAGAAATATCTTTTGGAGAAAATGATCTATCGCTATACCGCGCCGGAAAAATTCAAGCAAGGGCAGATATTTATACGGCCAGTTTGAGCGACATCCACCGAGATTTCCTTGTTAGTTTCCAAGTAAGGGCTAATTTAGTTGTACCAATTTTTATCGGCGATGAAAGTCAGGAGTTGGCAACAGAATATTCGCCGGAAACTCCCGGAATTGAGTCGCCGATGGGGAGTTTGGAAGCGAGTCAAAATCGATTGTGGGGATTGCTGGTTGCCCACCAGTGCAGCGCTCCGCGTGTTTGGACTGATTCTGAGATTGATTTGCTGGGAAGGTTGAGCGTGCAGTTGGCGATCGCCATTCAGCAATCTACTTTGTTTGAACAAGCGCAGCAAGCCCGAGAAGTAGCCCTGGAAGCGTCTCGAATGAAGTCGCTATTTTTAGCAAATATGAGTCACGAAATCCGCACTCCGATGAATGGAGTGATGGGGATGACTGATTTGCTGCTGAAAACGAATCTTACTCCCGAACAACTCGACTTTGTGCAGACGCTAAAACTCAGCGGCCAAAATTTGCTATCCATCATTAACGATATTCTCGACCTCTCCAAACTGGAAGCAGGAGAAATGCGCTTAGAAACAATCGAATTTAACCTCAGTATCTGTGTGGATGATGTGCTAGATTTGTTGGCAACTCCCGCCCAAGAAAAAGGTATAGAACTGGTAGCGCTGATTGACAGCGACGTGCCACTGCAAATTAAAGGAGATGCAGCGCGGTTGCGGCAAATACTCACTAATTTGATTAACAATGCAATTAAGTTTACAGAAGCTGGAGAAGTGGTAATTGAGGTTTCTCTTGGCACGGCTCAGGGGTTATTGGCAGACAGCGACGAGCAGAAAGTTGTAGAGAATATCCAACCGTTAGAACTCGGAAGTAATGGCTCGACATTCCTGCTTTTTAAAGTCACAGATACAGGAATCGGGATTGCTCAAGAAGACCAAAAAAAGCTATTTCAATCTTTTAGTCAAATTGATGCTTCTACGACGAGAAAGTACGGTGGCACAGGTTTGGGTCTGGCTATTTGTAAGCAGTTAGTAGAGTTAATTGGGGGTCAAATCGGTGCGGAAAGTACCCCTGGCAGAGGCTCAACTTTTTGGTTTACTGTGCCGGCAGTCGAGGAAAATTTAACTGCTGTAGGAACGGCGTGCAAAGTGAATTTGCAAACGGTGCTGGCGGGGCGAAAAATGTTAGTTGCTAGCGATAAGCCGACAGTGCGAAAAGTGCTGCTGAGCATGGCTGTTTTGTGGGGAATGGAAGTTGAGGAGGTTGAGAACGGTTGGATGGCGATCGCATCTCTGTACAAAGCTGTCAGCGTTAATTGCCCTTACGATATTGTTTTGGTTGATATTCAGTTGCCGGAAATGGTGGCGGGAAGCCTGGAACGCTTGATGGTTTCTGAGCCGACAATGCAGCATACAAAGTGGGTGGTGCTGACTTCAATTACTCAAATATCGGAGGCGAAACGTTTGGTAAATAGCGGTTTTAGCGGTTATTTAACTAAACCTGTGAAAGCTCATCGGCTCTTTAGTTGCTTGGTGAAAGCGATCGCCCCGGGTGCGGCAACGGATCGGCAGGTGGCAAATCCAAAGTCCAATGGAGCCTCAGCTATTGACAACCGGGAGTTAGCCAACTTAAAGATTTTGTTAGTTGAAGATACCCCGATCAATCAAAAAGTTGGTCTGAATCAACTCAGAGTTTTGGGATGCACGGCGGATGTCGCGAATAACGGCGCAGAGGCGCTATCGATGGTTGCTATCAAAAAGTATGACATTGTGTTGATGGACTGTCAGATGCCGGTTTTGGACGGTTACGAAGCGACGCAGGAATTGCGCCGCCTGGAAGCGGCAAATGCTGCTGCTGGTTCGATCGAGCCACATCAAAAGACGGTGGTGATTGCGATGACGGCGAGTGCTTTGAAGGGCGATCGCGAAAAGTGTCTGGCGGCGGGCATGGACGATTATATTAGCAAACCTATTTCGATCGAAAAGTTAAAATCTGTGCTCGAAAATTGGTCTGCCCAGTTAAAAATTGAAAGTCCAAAGTTTAATGGCGAGGAACTCAAAAACTCTTCAGAGGATATTCAATCTTTAGTGGATATGCCGCGTTTGCGCGAAATTGCTGGTGCTGATTTAGAGTTTGAGCGGGAAATACTGCAAGCTTTTGTGGTTGATACTGGCAGTTATTTAGAAGCGGCTAAGGTAGCGATCGCCTCGGCAGATGTCGAGACATTGGCCCGCCGCGCGCATCAAATTAAAGGTGTCAGTGCTACGGCGGCGGTGCGGTTAATGCCCGAGATGGCAGATCGGCTTCAAAGTCTTGGCGAATCAAACGATTGGGAGGAGGCTACGAAAATCATCGCTGAATTAGAAATAATTCTGGCGGGGGTTCAAAAGTGGGTGGCCCCTGAGTAAGCTGCTGCTATGTTCGAGAGGGAGAAGGTGAGAGGGGGACAATATTTGATGACTTTTTGGGGAATACGGCATTGAAATATACAATTTAAATGCGCAACAGTTTATTAATTAATTTTCTGGCGAACCGGGCAGGAGTGCTCGATCCCGGACAGCTTCTGGCAGCTCCCACGAGCTATAGAATGTAAAGATTGTTAATTTTTTATCAAGATTTTTATCTCAATGTGACAGAATTCGGAACTCTTATAACATCTTGTGTGTTGTAGCTTGTGACACTACTTTATTGAGTTATTGTGGTCAAATATAAAAAAATCATTAAGCCGATGGCTATGACGGTACTTTTCGTCTATCGGCTTGAGAGACAAAGACCAAGTTTTCGCCCAGTCCGCCCATTAACTGCGTATTTACGCTCAAGGAGGTTTTATGACTCCCATCATGTTACGTCAACTTTGGTCGTTAATTGAGACCACCCAAGCTACTCTGTTAGTGAATTTGGACGATGCCACCCTGGTACAGTGGCTGCTGAAGCAGTTGAAGATGAACTCTGCGCTTAATGGCAAAGAAGCAGATTTGTTGAACGAGTACATCGAGTCTCGGCTGTCCCTAATCCGCGATTTAGCTGAGCAGCGCCTAGCACCAGAGGTACGGTGAGCGCATTCAATCAAAATCGGATAAATATTCCAGGGAAGGGCGATCGCCGCGAGCAAAAATAGCCGCAAACAAACCGGGTTTCTATGATAAATCTTGGGTTGGACGGCGGCGCCTCCAGTCACAAACCGGGTTTCTCGCTCTCCGCGCCCTGCTTGCTGAAAAAAACACAGGCGGGTAGCTGGTGCAGTTGCCAGAGTGCAGCACCGGATGCAAAACGGCTAATTTGAAGCCGGAGGCTGTTGTGCGCCACAGTTCTCGACATCTACAAGGTAGGATGATCAGGAAAGCGTTCTACTAAAATCTATGCGTAAATGGGGATTTCTGCTGCTAGCAAGCGTGTTATTTGCGGCACCGTTGGCATCTTGTAGGGATCGATCGGCACAAACCGGACAAACAACAGCAACAACTGCTGCAGGCGGCAACTCGCAACAAGGTTCCAGCCGGATAGATACAATTGTCAGCCGCGGCAAACTGATTTGTGGTGTCAGCGGCGAACTGCCGGGTTTTAGCTTTGTAGACGAAAAAGGCAAATATTCGGGACTGGATGTGGATGTGTGCAGGGCTGTCGCGGCGGCAATATTTGACGATCCCGAAAAAGTCGAGTACCGAAAGCTCAACGCTAAAGATAGATTTACAGTTTTGCAGGCTGGAGAAATCGACATTCTCAGCCGAAATACCACCTACACGGCGAGTCGCGACAGCACTACCGGACTGGAATTTGCCCCGGTGATCTTTTATGACTCTCAAAGCATCATGGTCAAAAAAGACAGCGGCATCAAAACTTTAAAAGATTTTGCGGGCAAATCTATCTGCGTGCAGACAGGTACGAGCACCGAACAAAATTTGTCCGACCAAATGCGAAAATTAGGAATTAAATACACTCCTGTGGTGTTTGAAGATGTGAATACTACCTTTGCTACCTATCAAGAAGGTCGCTGTCAAGGTATTACTGCCGATCGATCGCAACTTGTTTCTAAGCGGACAACTCTGCCGAATTCCGAGAATAATGTTGTTTTGCCGGTAGTGATGTCAAAAGAACCTTTAGCCCCAGCGGTGAAAAGCGGCGATCCTAAATGGTCGGACGCGGTGAAATGGATTATTTTCGCTGCGATTGAAGCTGAGGATTTGGGAATTAATTCGGGAAATGTAGACAAAATTGTGGCAAGCACTACAGACCCGAATGTCAAACGTTTGCTAGGAACAGAAGGAGATTTAGGTAAAGGTTTGGGACTCCCGAACGACTACGCAGTCCGCGTTGTTAAGAAAGTGGGGAATTACGGAGAAATGTACGATCGCAACCTCGGCCCCAAAAGTACACTTAAGTTAGAACGGGGTCAAAACAGACTCTGGAAAGATGGCGGTTTGCTTTATTCGCCGCCGTTCCGCTAATTTTAGTTAACTGTTGACTGTTAACTGTTGACCGTTGACTGTTAACAGTTAACCAACCAGATATTTTAGACAGCAAGGTACTCCGCGCTTACCCGACTTGTAAGGTGCTTGCTAAGTGTACCCTACAAGATATTTTAGGCAGGCTAAAGTTAGGTATAGTTGGATCTACATTAAACAGTTATGAACCCAGAACCTCAACCGGGCAAATCGCAGAAATTGCCCCAATTTAAAAAAATATCAAAACTGCTGCGGGACGATCGCTTCTGGAAAATAGCCGGACAGGCGATCGCCCTAATTTTAGTAATAGTTGTTATCGCGATTCTCTGGGACAATCTCAGTGCCAATTACTCGCAACTGGGGATTGCTTTTGGATTTGATTTTCTCAATTCCCAAGCATCTTTTGATATCGGCGAAAGTGTCATTCCTTACAGTCCCGAAAACAGTTACAGACAAGCTTATTTTGTCGGTTTAATCAACTCGCTGCGGGTAATGGGTATCGGGATTGTTTTCGCAACAGTTGCAGGTTTGACTGTAGGAATTGCGCGCCTTTCCGACAATTGGTTGGTGCGGAGTTTGGCTGGTTTGTATGTAGAAATTCTGCGAAATACGCCTTTATTGCTGCAATTATTTTTCTGGTATTTTGCAGTTTTCATTTCCCTGCCAAAACTGGAAGACAATCAGCAGGTGAGGGGGCCGATTTACTTGACAAATCGCGGCATTGCTGTACCTTGGCCTGTGGCTTTGCCGGGTTTTGAGATTTGGGTGATTTTGCTAACTATCGGAGTTTTGGCGGCGGCGGGGCTGTGGATGTGGCGGGCGCGGGTGATGTTGGAAGAAGCTAAGCCGGGAAGACAGTTGTTTTGGGCTGTAGGTGCGATCGGGCTGAGTGCAATCTTAGCTTGGATTATCACCAAAAATCTGCCTTTTCGCCTAGATTTCCCCCGCCTGACACCAGCATTGCAACTCGAAGGAGGATTAAAAGTTACTCCTGAATTTGCAGCCTTGGTGACAGGGCTCAGCTTGTATACTGGCAGTTACATTGCAGAAATTGTCCGGGCCGGAATTCAGTCAGTATCGAGAGGCCAGTGGGAAGCCGGAAAGTCTTTGGGGCTGAAGTCTGGAACAATGATGCGGATGGTAATTTTGCCGCAAGCTTTGCGGGTGATTGTGCCGCCTTTAACCAGTCAGTATTTGAATTTAGCTAAGAATTCGAGTTTAGCGGTTGCGGTTGCTTATCCCGACGTTTATTTTGTGGTGGGAGCTCCGACGTTGAATCAGACCGGTCGGGCGATCGAAGCAATGTTAATTATTATGGTAACATATCTAACAATTAGTTTGATAGTTTCTCTGTTCATGAATTGGTACAATAAAACCGTACAAATCAAGGAAAGGTAACTGCTGAATATTGGAGATTTTGATGTAGGATTAAAGGAGAATAAATGGCATACAGTGATTTTAGTTTAGCAAAAGTATCTAAAACTTTTGAACTTAAAATTTTAGATGCAGTTAATATGTTTTCTGCTATTCCAGAGTTAGAAAGTAGTAATTTTTTAGAAGAAACCCTTCTATATACTGTGCCATTAGCTATTAGCAGTAATACAGAAAAAGCTCGCTCCGAAATGATTATTGCACCAATTTTGATCGAACTGAGAAAACAGTTAAATTCTGAAATTAGCTTTTTTTCAGGAATAGACTTTACAATCGATCCCGAAAAAGGATTAAATGGAAATTGCGATTTTCTGATTAGTCGTTCTCCAGAATTATTAATTCTTACCGCACCAGTAATTATCATTGTAGAAGCCAAAAAGGAAAATATCAATGGCGGATTGGGACAGTGCGTAGCAGAAATGCTAGGCGCTAGAATATTTAATGAACGTGAAGGCAACGATATTCCTACGATTTTTGGCGCTGTCACTAGCGGGACTAACTGGAGATTTCTAAAATTAAAAGACCAAGTAATTGAAATAGATTTAACAGAGTATTACCTCAGAGATGTGAATAAAATTTTAGGAATTTTAGCGAACAGTCTTAGAAATTAATCATAACTAAAAACTGATGGAAACAATACCTGTATTACCGCCCCCAGCCACCGAATCGCCTACCCCTTGGAATTGGGCGCGCAAAAATTTATTTAGTACCTGGTACAACAGCATTCTGACAGTAGTTTGCCTAATTATCGCCTTCCAAGCGATTAAAGGAATTATCGTTTGGGCAACAACAAAAGCTCAATGGCACGTGTTAGAAGCCAACTTGCCGCTATTTTTCGCAGGCAGATTTCCCCGCGACTCCTACTGGAGGCTGTGGATAGTAACGGGGATAATTGCCTTGTTGGGAGGATTAACTTGGGGAAACATTCAGCGGCAAGAACGTCTTTGGAACCCGCCTTTACTAATTATACTCGGTGCTGCGGTTGTGGGTGCGGTCATTTCGCCGATCGACCTAACCTCTCGCCTCTACCTCTTAGGAATTATTATCGCAGCCGCCGCCAGCTATGTCATCGGAAGGCAAATTCACCCCAACCCCCCCTCGCCCCCCCTTAGCAAGGGGGGGTTGGGGGGGGTTAGCTGGATGCCGGCAATTTGGGCTCTTTCTTTCCCAATAATTTTGTGGCTAATTAAAGGCGGGTTGGGTTTGACCGAAGTGTCAACAAATGATTGGGGCGGTTTAGTATTGACACTGTTTTTAGCAGTTATTAGTATTGTGCTTTCCTTTCCTTTGGGAGTATTGCTAGCACTCGGCAGACAAAGTTCTTTGCCAGTTGTAAGACTGTTATCAACATTATACATTGAAATTATTCGCGGTTTACCATTAATTGGCATTTTGTTTTTAGGTCAAGTGATGCTGCAACTCTTCTTGCCGCCCGAATATCCCAAATTGGATAGAGTGATTAGAGCCATTGCTGGATTAACGTTATTTAGTGCAGCTTACTTGGCAGAAAACGTGCGCGGTGGCTTGCAGGCCGTGCCCAGGGGACAGATAGAAGCCGCGAGGTCGATCGGGCTAAATACACCCCTACTCACAATTCTCATTGTACTGCCTCAAGCACTGCGAATAGTCATTCCGGCGATCGGCGGTCAATTCATCGGATTATTCATGGATACATCCCTGCTATCTCTATTCGGAATGTTAGAATTAATCGGAATATCCCGCGCAGTTTTAGCAAATCCATCCTATATCGGCAGATACGCCGAAGTTTACATATTCGTCGGGATAATTTATTGGATATTTTGCTACTCAATGTCCCTAGCAAGCCGCAAAATAGAGCGAACTTTAGGCGTAGGTCAAAGGTAAAAAAAATCTGCGTTCATCCGCGTTCATCAGCGGTTTAAAAACAAAAAAATATGGAAACTAAACCCACAATCTCAGAAAAAGTAATCGTAGCAGAAAACGTCCACAAATGGTACGGACAATTTCACGTACTGCGCGGCGTCAGCATGACCGTCAACCGTGGCGAAGTCGTGGTCGTGATGGGGCCATCTGGTTCGGGCAAATCGACGTTTATTCGCACATTCAACGCATTAGAAGAATATCAACAAGGTAAAATTACGATCGACGGAATCGAACTTTCCCACGACTTGCGCAACATCGAGACAATTCGGCGCGAAGTAGGAATGGTGTTTCAGCAATTCAACCTGTTTCCCCACTTATCTGTGTTGCAAAACGTCATGCTAGCGCCGGTGTGGGTGCGCCGCTGGCCGAAGAAAAAAGCTGAAGAAGTGGCGATGCAACTGTTAGAAAGAGTGGGAATTTTGGAACAAGCACAAAAATATCCCGGACAGTTGTCTGGGGGACAGCAGCAGCGGGTCGCTATTGCACGTTCTCTAGCCATGCAGCCTAAAATCATGCTGTTTGATGAACCGACATCAGCATTAGACCCGGAGATGGTGCGGGAAGTTTTAGATGTAATGCGAAATTTGGCTCAAACAGGAATTACAATGGTGGTGGTAACTCACGAAGTCGGGTTTGCGCGCGAAGTTGCCGATCGCATTGTATTGATGGATGGCGGCGTTTTAGTTGAAGAAGCGAAGCCGGAACAGTTTTTTCAGCACCCGAAGGAAGAACGCACGCGCAAGTTTTTATCTCAGATATTGTAACTGATTTTCAAGTTGAGTCGGTGGTTTTGCGACGGTAGCAGCCGTAAAAATCCGCACAATTAAGGTAAAATAAAAGAGTGTACAATAACTCTCTATTTTGCTGAGATAGCTTGCAATGCCATCCACAAAAACTCTGCCGTTAGTTAAAGACTCGGAACGCCTAGAAAGTCGCCTCAAAGAAATTCCGGCGGTTCCTGGTGTATATTTAATGCGCGATGAGAGCGATCGCATCCTTTACATCGGCAAATCCAAAAAACTCCGAAACCGCGTCCGTTCCTACTTCCGCGAAAGCCAAAATCTCAGTCCCCGCATCGCGATGATGGTGCAGCAAGTGCGCGAAATTGAATTCATCGCCACCGACACAGAAGCGGAAGCTTTGGCCTTAGAAGCAAACCTCGTAAAACAGCACCAACCGTACTTTAATGTACTCCTCAAAGATGATAAAAAATATCCTTATTTGTGCATAACTTGGTCGGAAGAATACCCGCGCATTTTTATCACCCGCAAACGCCGCGCAGGAAGTGCAAAAGACCGCTATTACGGCCCTTACGTCGATACAGGGGCGCTGCGGAGTACGCTGCATTTAATTAAGCGAATTTTCCCCCTGCGGCAGCGCCCTCAACCGCTGTTTAAAGACCGTCCTTGTTTGAACTACGACATCGGGCGCTGCGTTGGCGTTTGTCAAGGGTTAACTTCCCCTGAAGAATATCGAAAAATCATCCAAAAAGTAGCGATGATTTTCCAGGGAAGGACTCAGGAATTGCTCGATATCCTGGAGCCACAAATGCAACAAGCTGCCGAAGATTTAAATTTTGAAACTGCGGCGCGCCTTCGCGATCAAATTAAGGGTTTGGAGTCTTTGAGTGCGGGTCAAAAAGTGTCTTTGCCCGACGATACGGTTTCTAGAGATGCGATCGCACTTGCGGCCGATAGTCAGCACGCTTGCGTTCAATTGTTCCAAATTCGCGCCGGTCAATTGGTCGGAAGATTGGGATTTATGGCGGAAATACCCCCCCAACCCAGGGCGGGAACGGAGGCACCGCCCCTACAATCGGGGGAGCAAGAGTTATCTCAACTTTCTCTTTCCTCCTCACCTTGGCAAGGAGGGGTAGAGGCCGGAGCGATTTTGCAGCGCGTGTTGGAAGAACACTATCAAAATGTCGAATCTGTAGAAATTCCCAGCGAAATTTCAGTGCAGTACGAATTGCCAGAAGCGGAAATATTAGCAGATTGGTTGAGCAATCGTAAGGGGCGAAAAGTTACCATTTTGACGCCGCAACGGCAAACTAAGGCTGAATTGATTGAGATGGTGGAACGCAACGCTGAGTATGAATTGGCGAGAATGCAAAGATTGAGCGATCGCAATTCTCAAGCAATGGAAGATTTAGCAGAAATTCTCGATTTGCCAGAAGTTCCTCGGCGCATTGAAGGTTACGATATTTCTCACATTCAAGGTTCTGACGCCGTAGCTTCCCGCGTCGTATTTATTGACGGTTTGCCGGCAAATCAACACTACCGCCATTACAAAATTAAAAATCCTGAAATTAAATCGGGGCATTCTGATGATTTTGCTAGTTTAGCAGAAGTTATCGGTCGCCGATTCCGGGGATTGAAGGAAGAAGAAAGAGGGAAGACGGAAGATGGGTTTAGCGATTTAGAAGAACCGAAAGAACTCAGCAATTTATCTTCAGATTCTCCTACTATTTCCGACAAACCCGACTTAATTATGATAGATGGCGGCAAAGGTCAACTCTCAGCAGTTGTGGCCGTTTTGCGGGAGATGAATTTGCTAGAAGAGTTGCGCGTTGTCAGTTTGGCCAAGCAGCGAGAGGAGATATTTTTGCCGGGGGAATCTTTGCCGCTGCCAACTAATTCTGAGCAACCGGGCGTACAATTATTGCGCCGGGTGCGGGATGAGGCGCACAGATTTGCTGTGAGTTTTCACCGGGATCGAAGAAGCGAGAGAATGAAGCGATCGCGCCTTGATGAAATTCCCGGATTGGGACACCACCGACAAAAACTATTGTTAGCACATTTTCGGTCGATCGACTACCTGCGTTTAGCGACTCCCGAACAGTTGGCAGAAGTTTCTGGGATTGGCCCGCGTCTGGCGCAGCAAATTTACGATTATTTCCACCCGTAAAGTCTTACGCAGCATCGGAGACGGGGATTGTAGGCGCGATCGGGCCGCAAGTCCCGATTCAGCCACTGTGAGGGAGGTATTCAAAAATTTTGCACAGGCCTATTGCAATCCCCAGAGACTTGTGGTATGTTTAGTTTCTATGTGCGGGCATAGTTTAGTGGTAAAACTTTAGCCTTCCAAGCTAACTATGCGGGTTCGATTCCCGCTGCCCGCTTGCGCCTATAAGAACCTCAAACCAACGAGAATTCAACGGTTTGAGGTTTTTTATTGCCCAGAATAGGGGTGAGTCAATGGTCAAACTGAGTATCAACTGACTCTCAAATAACTACGAAATGACTATCAAATGACCTTTTTGGATACAATTTGGAGACAATGTGACTAGAATTTGACTAGAAATATCCAGCCCATAGTCAATAGCGGTAAGGTGCGCGGCAGAAGAGCACCCAACATAATTAGGTACTGTGTAAGTCCTGTATCTGCAAGAATAATTGGTTAACATAGAGTTCCCTGATTTGACAAGCTTGCCGATCGAACTCAGCTTGAGTTATGACTGATTCGGAGTCGCATCAGTCACAAGGAGATCCCGTGAAATATTTTTCAGTAGTAATGTATTTGCTGCGGGAACGGCAACAATTTCTCGAAGAAATTCGCCAAGGTGTCAAGCTCAAATCTAAAATTTTCGGTTTGTTGATTTCTAGTACCATATTTTTTGGCATTTACGGAGCGATATTAGGTGCATCGAGTACGTGGATGCAATGTCTAGTTTCAGCAATTAAGTTGCCAGCACTTTACTTGCTGACGCTGATTATCTGCTTTCCCACACTGTACTTTTTTAATGTCATGTTTGGTTCAAAACGAACTTTTGAGCAGTATTTGACATTGTTGATGACAGCGATGGCGATGATTAGCGTTTTGCTATTTGGATTTGCACCGGTCAGTCTGTTTTTTCTCCTAAGCAGTACCAATTACAATTTTTATCTGGTGTTGAATGTTGCTATTATGGCAATCACAGGATTTTTGGGCGTAAGTTTCATTTATCAAGGAATGCACTTTCTGTCCGAACAAGATACGGAAGGCAAAGACATCAGGCTAAATATTTTGCGCTTTTGGTTGGGACTCTATGCGTTTGTTGGCAGTCAGTTGGGATGGACGCTGAGACCGTTTTTTGGCGCACCTGGACAAGCTTTTCAACTATTCCGAAACCGAGAAAGCAATTTTTATCTGAGTCTGTGGGATTCAATTAGGTCGATTGGAGGGTTTTAATTAATGTCAAGTTAAGGAGATTTGAAATAGTGATACAAGCGGATTTGGATGAGTTGACAATTCCGGAAAGAGAGTTAGAGGATTTGAGCGGAATAGCTTTGAGCGACGGTTTTGCAGCTGACTTTTACCGATCTGCGGCACTCCTGAACGGGAAAAAGCTGTTCTCTCTTTTGTTGAATGAGTTGCTGATATTTTGCGTGACATTAGTTGTTTCACTGCCGGTTGCTTTACTGGCTAATCAACATAATGTTGGTTCATTTAGCGATGCTGAGATATTTGTCCGGGTTTTACAAATAACTTTGGGTTTGTCGCTGGCGATTACTGTTGCTTGGAATATCTATAAATGGATTAAGGCAAAGCCTCTGGCAACGCTGGCAGGTCTGCTGGATGAAGTTGAGAAGTATCATGAGGTGATTCAGGCTTTAGATATTATCGATCGCCTAACGGCAGCGGGCAATTTACAAGCCAATTTAATTAACCGAGGAGATGCTATACAGGCATTAAAAATTACTAGAGAAAGTTTAGTCTGTGCTTTAAAAACAGAAAGGATTCTCAGGGAAAATCAGCAATTTATCGGCCGCCGTTACGAGTTATTTGCTAATATTGAAAGTAATTTAGCCGCTTTGATGGCGGTGGATGTGAGTGATCGGGCGACTGAATACGGGCGGTTGCTGAATGAGGCTTTGGAAATAGGGATGAGCGTGCACAAAGAGGTAAGAAAGTTGCAAAATGGGCGTTAGAGTTGCTGGTTTGTAGTAAAAGTAGTAACTGAGATATTGCACCATGCTCAAGAACAGGCATCCTGCCTGTTCCAAAAAAATTAAATTTTCTTGTGGGGTGGGCATCCTGCCCGCCCCTGAAAGGCTTATTGAAAATGGTGCAATATCTCAGTTACTACAAATTTTTTCCCACCGGAAATTTCAATCCTCAAAAATATCCAACTGTTCGCCCTCCGAGTCTTTTTTACCATTCTTTTTAACACCTTTCCGCAGCCCGATCGCAATTTTGCTATGTTTCTCAATCTGCTTCATCACCTGTCTCGCCCTGTCAATCACCGACGGCGGTAAACCAGCTAATCTGCCCGCTTCAATTCCGTAAGATTTGTCAGCACCTCCCGGCTGAACTTGGTGCAAAAATACGATTTGATCCGGCAATTCTTTCACTGTGACCTGATAATTTGCGACATTATCTAAAATAGAAGCTAACTCATTTAACTCGTGATAGTGAGTCGCAAAAATTGTCCGCGCCCGAATCTCAGTTGCTAAATATTCGGCCACAGACCAAGCAATTGAAAGTCCGTCAAAGGTGGCCGTTCCCCTGCCAATTTCATCTAACAAAACCAATGATTGCGGCGTCGCGTGATTGAGAATATTTGCAGTTTCGTTCATTTCCACCATAAAGGTAGACTGACCGGTTGCCAAATCATCTACTGCGCCGACGCGGGTAAAAATACGATCGCAAATTCCCAAACTCGCAGCTTTCGCCGGCACAAAACTGCCCATCTGCGCCATTAACTGGATCAAACCCACCTGCCGCAAGTAGCAGCTTTTCCCGCTAGCATTCGGGCCGGTTAAAATAATTAAATCTGGGCGGTTTAACGATTCTTCCCGACCCAAAAAAGCAGAATTAGGTACAAAAAATCCCGGTGGCAAAGACTTTTCCACCACAGGATGACAACCTTCAATAATTTTAATTTCCCGACTTTCTGTCATAGTCGGGCGGCAGTAATTTTGGTAAACTGCTACTTCTGACAAACCGCACAAAACATCGGCTGCCGCCACGGCGCGGGAAACATTGCGAATAATTTCGGCGTGTTCTCCTACCTCCGATCGCACTTGAGCAAAAATATCGTATTCCAATTGATTTAAATCTTCCCGCGCTGTCAGAATTCGCACTTCCCTTTCTTTTAATTCTTCTGTACTGTAGCGTTCTTCATTGGTGAGAGTTTGCTTGCGGGTGTAGTCGTTCGGCACTTGGTCTACTTTCGACTTGGTAATGCTGATGTAATAGCCAAAAGCTTTATTGTAGCCAACTTTTAAATTAGAAATTCCGGTTCGTTTTCTCTCAGTTGCTTCTAAATTGGCAATCCATTCTTGGTCTGCTGATGCAGTTTGGCGCATTTCATCAAGCATGGCATTGATTCCCGCTCGAATCAAACCTCCTTCTTTTAAATGGATTGGCGGTTCATCAACTAAATGATCGTGAATTTTACTTGCTAATTCTTCTAAAATTGGCGGTACATTTTGCAGCGCTTTCAAATATGGCGATCGCCCTTGGGCTGCGATCGAGGCTAATGCCGGCAGTTTTCCCAGAGAATCAGCTAAAGCGACCAAATCCCGCGCGCTAGCTGTTCCAGAACCGGCGCGGCCTGTCAGTCTTTCGATGTCGTAAATTTGGCGCAGCAACTGCTGCAAATCTTGGCGCAGGGCGTTATTTTCTACTAATTCTTGAATCGTGTCGTGTCGGGCGCCAATGCCTTTAATGTTGAGCAAAGGTTGCAGCACCCAGCGGCGCAAAGCGCGGCCTCCCATTGCGGTGCTGGTTTTGTCTATAGCCCACAGCAGCGAACCGTGAAAAACCCCATCTCTGACTGTTTGAGTAATTTCGAGATTGCGGCGGGTTTGGTAGTCGAGTACGAGAAAATCGGTGAGAGTGTAAGTGTGCAATCTTTGCAAAGAAACTGCTTTTTCCTTTTGAGTTTCTTCGAGATATTGCAGCAAACCGCCGGCGGCGCGCACTGCGAGGGAAAGGTGTCCGCATCCCATACCTTCGAGCGATCGCACTTTGAACTTTTGCAGGATTCTCTGTTTCGCTTCGGACAAACTAAACGGAACTTGCGATCGCAAAGAATAGCAAAACGAATTCGGCAAACAATCGGGCAAATGCTCGGATTTCTCTCCGGGCCTTAACATAGTCACCAAATCCGGCGCATTAGTCGGTACCAAGACTTCCGAAGGTTGCAAGCGCAGCAATTCTAAGGTTAATTGTTCTAAACTGTCTGCTTGGGTAGTTACGAATTCTCCCGTGGAAATATCAGTATAAGCCAATCCCCAATGTTCCCCAGCGATGACGACTGCTGCTAAAAAATTATTTTGTCTGGGTTTGAGCATTCCGTCATCAGTCAAAGTTCCGGGAGTGAGAATGCGGGTAATTTCGCGCTTGACTTGGCGGCCTTCTTTAGCAGCAATCGAGGCATCTTCAACTTGGTCGCAAACTACTACAGCATAGCCTTTTTCTACTAACATTGAAGTGTAGCGGTCGAGGGCGTGGTGCGGCACTCCTGTCATCGGCACTCTGCCAATTTCCTTGCCGCTTTCTTTGCTAGTACAAACAAGTTCTAATTCCTGCGAAATAGTAACTGCATCTTGGAAAAAACACTCAAAAAAATCTCCGACTCGAAACAATAAAAGTGCGTGGGGATACTGTTCTTTCACTTCCACATACCGCTGCATCATCGGCGTTAGCTTGGTGAATTCTAATAGGCGGTGGTCGGCATTGCGGATGTTGGGTTGATTGGGGTCTGTTGGGGTAGATGCAGTGTAAGGCATAAAAGGCGATCGATAAATTTTAATCTTTAACAACTTTAGCGCAAGCTCGGCTTTTAGCTATAACTAATATACAATATTTGACGATTAATCCTTCTTAAGCAGGGTGCGTGATTCTCAATATTGGGACATGGTGTTGAGCTATACAAAAGTCACGCACCCTGCTTAATAATCGATAAACCCGCTTTTACTTGAGAAGTTTTCGGTCGCTATTTATCTAAAGTGAGCTTAAACCTCCGCTATAGTGAGATTAAGTGCGAAAATTTTATTTATTGTGAGAGGAAAGCGATCGCCGATCGACAAAAACAATCTCAGCTATGTAGTTGTTAGCTGTTATAGCAGATGTTGAAGGAAGAAAGAACAAGGAAAAACGAAAAAGGAAAAAGGCTTTAGTTATCTAGAAGAGAAGGAAGAAGGCTTTAGTTATCTAGTAGAGAAGGAAGAAGCAATCTTCGGCAACGGTTTCAGCAATTAAGAACGTTCTAACCGTCGGGCGCGGTTGCTATAACTGTTGGGGCTTAACAGAAGAATGTGAAATCTCCCGCACTTTAGTTGGAGGATAAACTTTACATTTTTGTTATTGAAAACAGCCGGAAGATAGATTTATAAATTATACCTACGATAGAGATAAGATTTATTTTATCGGGTTAAAGTAAAAATCATCCAAGTAAGTAATTTATCAGCGTAGTAAATTTAAGATATACAATCAAAAATCTACTAGCTAGTAGTTAACTAGAGGAAAAAAAATAATGAAAGCTCTTTGCTGGCACGGAGCAAATGATGTGCGAGTTGATAATGTACCAGACCCAACAATTATCAATCCGCGCGATGCAATAGTTAAAATCACGTCTACAGCAATCTGCGGCTCAGATTTGCACCTCTACGATGGCTTCATCCCGACAATGCAATCGGGCGACATCATGGGGCACGAATTCATGGGGGAAGTAGTCGAACTCGGCAGCCAAGTCAAGAACTTAAAAAAGGGCGATCGCGTCGTCATTCCTTTTACTATTTCTTGCGGCAGTTGCTTCTTTTGCAACCGCGATTTGTGGTCGCTGTGCGACAACTCCAACCCCAATGCTGGGCTGGCTGAAAAAATGTTCGGTCATTCGCCGGCGGGACTGTTTGGCTACTCGCATTTAACGGGCGGCTATGCAGGAGGCCAAGCAGAATACGCGCGGGTTCCGTTTGCAGATGTCGGCCCTTTAAAAATTCCCGACGGACTTTCTGACGAACAAGTATTGTTCCTCACCGATATCTTTCCTACCGGTTACATGGCGGCAGAAAACTGCGACATTCAGCCGGGGGATACTGTAGCAGTTTGGGGATGCGGGCCAGTCGGACAATTTGCGATCAGAAGCGCGTTTATGCTGGGGGCCGATCGAGTAATTGCGATCGACCGCATACCGGAACGCTTGCAAATGGCGGCCGCGGCCAAAGCTGAAATCATCAATTACGAAGAAATGGACGCCGGGGAAGCAGTCACCGAAATGACGGGGGGACGCGGGCCTGACTCTTGCATCGACGCGGTGGGAATGGAAGCCCACGGCACCGGTCTCGACGCTTTGTACGACAAAGCCAAGCAAGCCGTGCGGTTGGAGAGCGATCGACCTACGGCCCTGCGACAAGTGATCCTCGCGTGTCGCAAGGGTGGTACAGTGTCAATTCCCGGCGTTTACGGCGGCTTCGTTGACAAAGTGCCATTAGGTGCAGCTTTCAACAAAGGCTTGACCATGAAAATGGGACAGACGCACGTTCACCGCTATTTGCGGCCTTTGCTCGATCGCGTTCAAAAAGGCGAAATTGACCCGTCATTCGTAATTACGCACCGAATGAAATTGGATGAAGCGCCCCACGCTTACGAGATTTTCAAACAGAAAAAAGACAACTGCATCAAAGTTGTCCTCAAACCCTAACTCGCATTTAGCCTTCAAGGAAAAACTATGCTTTTACAAGAAAAAGAATCAGGCGACTTGATTGAAATCCTCGATGTAGATGCTTTAATCAGCCCTACAAAAAATGAAGTGCCGGGAAAAAATCAAGCTGGTGAAGAAGAGCAAGAGAAAGCAAATTTTCCAAAAAGTAAATTAGTGTTTCCTTCCGGTGAAGCTCTACCGCGCTGTTGGACTGAGGAAAATTATAAAACTAGCTGATTCAAGACATTCCTCCTAGCCCCCCCTTGTTAAGGGGGGGACTGGAAGCTAGGGGGAGGGACACGGCACATCGGTGTCGGCTAAACCCGAAAAACCGCTCTCCCACAAGGGTTAAAACCCCTGCCGGAGGGCGGTTTTGACGTGTTTTTTGACACCCGGAAGACACAGCGCTGTGTTTGTTTAAATAGAATGTACGATCGACTAAATTTAATAGAGTCTTTAGTTTGCGGGCGCGAGAAATCGCATTGAACTAAAGTGATAAAGATAACCGGGTTTGATTGAATTTCTTTATGACTAAAAGCTGATTCCCTCCCTCACGCGCAGCGTTACAAATAAGGGAAGTTAATCAAACAACCCTGGGAGGAATTCCCCATGTTTTACCATAAGAAGCCACTACAGTATTACAAAAGACCAGAAAAGCCAGATGCCGTTTACGCCAAGAAAATACAAGAACTAATTGGCGGTACATTTGGCGAAATGACGGTGATGATGCAGTACCTATTTCAAGGTTGGAACTGCCGAGGCCCAGCCAAATATCGCGATATGCTGCTTGATGTCGGTACAGAAGAAATCGGGCATATCGAGATGTTAGCAACTATGATTGCTCACTTGTTAGATAAAGCTCCTGTATCTATGCAAGAAGACGGTTTCAAGGATGCTGTGGTGGGTGCTGTGATGGGTGGAAACAGCCCGCGAGATGCGATCGCCGCCAGCATGAATCCGCAGCACGCAATTGTATCGGGTTTGGGCGCACTTCCTAGCGACAGCGTAGGGTATCCCTGGAACGGCCGTTATATCGTTGCTAGCGGCAATCTTTTAGCAGATTTTCGCTCTAATTTGCACGCCGAATCGCAAGGAAGATTGCAGGCTGTGCGGATGTATGAAATGTCAGACGATGCGGGCGTGAAAGACACCCTGAGTTTTATGATTGCCCGCGACACGATGCACCAAAATTTGTGGCTGGCGGCGATCGAAGATTTAGAAAGTTCGGGAATAGAAACAACACCCGTTCCGAGTTCCTTCCCGCAAGAGTTGGAAAAGTCTGAATTTGCTTATCAGTTTTGGAATCATTCAGAAGGTTCCGAAAGTAGCCAGGGACGCTGGGCGAAAGGCAAATCAATGGACGGCAAAGGCGAGTTTGAATATGTCGCCAATCCCCAACCGTTAGGGCCAGAAATAGTACCGCCACAGCCCGAACCCAAATTGCACGGCACAGGCATGAAATAGCCAATCAAAAAGTTAATAGTAAGCTTGCCAGTCCCAGATTGACTTAACTAATTAAGGACTAAAATGCTTACTCCTAACCTAACACAAACGAAAGTTCTTACTACTAACCAAAGGTTAGTAGTAAGAACTTTCATCGCTCATTTGGTAATTAATTAGTTAAGGACTTCAGTCCTTACTACAAACCAGGTTTTGACAATAAGTCTAATAACTAACAACAAATAAGTTATGCAATTGCAAGCAGTAATTCTCGATATTGACGGTACTCTGACGCTCAGCAATGACGCCCACGCTCAAGCTTGGGTGGAGGCATTTGCCGCTTACGGCTACGACGTGCCGTTTGAGAAAGTTCGCCCGCTAATTGGTATGGGAGGGGACAAAGTTATACCCAAAATGGTATCAGGACTTTCCGACGAAGCAGGCGACGGGAAAAAGATTGCACAGCGACGCAAAGAACTGATTATTAACCGTGCTCCCGAACTTTCTCCAACCCCCGGTTCGCGGGATTTGCTGTTAAAAATGCAGCAAGAAGGATTGCGGCTAATTATTGCTACTTCAGCTACCACTGAAGAACTTTCCGATTTGCTGAAAGCCGCACAGGTAGATGATTTGCTCGACGAAGCGGCGACATCGAGCGATGCGGAAGCTTCTAAACCGGAACCGGATATTGTGGAAGCTGCTTTGAGCAAATTGAAGCTGGAAGCGAGTCAGGTTGTGATGTTAGCTGATACTCCTTACGATATCGAAGCTGCGGGCAAGTGCGGGGTGCCAGTAATTGCTTTTCGGTGCGGAGGTTTCGATGATGCTTCCCTGGCAAATGCTGCAGAAATTTACGATCACCCTGCTGATTTGTTGGCGCATTATGACGATTCTCTTTTAGGGAAAAAGGAATTGGTAGCGCGTTGAAGTAAGATAGCTAACTGAGGGGAATCGCCCCTAAAGTAGCCCGATCGGCTACGATACACTCGACTTGATGCGCTTCTGTGATATCTGGAATATCCAGCCGCGCAGCTAATTTGCGAATCACTGCTTCGGGTACTATTGCTGTGCGCGATCGATTCCGCTGCCATATTTCTTCTAGAGGTACTTCCAGATAAACAATGCGAATTCGCGCTTGATAAGCAGCAAAAAAATCAATTAATTGCTGGCGCATTTGTTTAGTGGTATTCGTGGCGTTCCACACAAAAGAACGCCCCTGATTCATGTATTCGCGCGCTCTTTGTTTGGCGGCTGTGACTACATTTCCAGGGGTTTCGTCGGGAGGGACATTCATCTCTTTTCGCAGTGCATCCAGCGAGATTACTGGCAAATCAGGGAGATTTTGCCGAACCCAATAATCTTTACCGCTTCCTGGCAAGCCAGACATCAAAATTACTTCGCATTTAGTGTCGTCAAATGCTTCGTAATCCGGGTTTCCGTCCTCTTTGCGGAAGTAGATAAATCGGCTGTGTGCTGATGGGAATTGTCGGGGAGAATCCAAACAATTATTTTCTTGACAAAACTCTCGAAATAGTTGTATTTTATCGAGCAATTCTTGTTTGTCGGCGCAGTGGCGGCCGCGCACGTCTGCTTCGGCTAAAAGTGCGAGGAAATCGCAGCGGACAACTTGACTAACTTTAATTACTGACTGCTGCGGGTTGGGTTTGTCGATTAACCAGATGGGTAAACTGCCGAATTTGACGATCGCCACAACTGTTTCGCGAATCTCAAACTGCACAGGTGGCTCGAATTGAGATAAAATTTGTCTGACCATTCTCGCACCTTGGCGGGCGTGACCTTTTGAGCTAATTCTGCCGTCGGCTTCGATTTTTGTAAAGGTTGGTTTTGCGACATCGTGCAGCAAAGCGGCGGCAAAAAGCATCGATCGTTCTTTTTCGGGAAGCTGCCGCCAATTTGGAGAAGAGATTAAGGCTTCGCAGACCATTTTGGTGTGAATAAAAACATCTCCTTCGGCGTGGTAAATCGGGTCTTGCTGACATCCTTTGAGGCTGTCAATCCAGTCGAAATGCGTTTGAATACCGTCCCAATCCAGGAACCAATTGGGCGGTTCGGGACAAAAGGGAAAAGTCCAAGGCGGCGAGGGCGATAACAGTGTATTCATAAATTCACCTGCTAGTTAACTAAAATTAAATAAATCTGCGCCGGGACGCAGAATATTGGGTATAATTGGGCGATTTAGCCAATGTCCTTCGGCATTTTTAATAGCCGTCAAAAAACTGGCACGCACGTATTTGTAACGCGCCTTTACTATGCCATCTTCTTCGACTTTAATGTACAGACCCTCCATGCGATCGCTCTTGTCAGTCTCTTTCAAACACCGTTCTTCATCTAATCCCAATTCCCGACAGTACAAACGCAAGCTTTCCAAATGTCCGGGTTGAATAAAATTAGATTTTTCCATAAACTGCATCATTTGCTTGGGCGATTTCAACACTCCCGAAAACAGTACGGTAACGGACACTAACGGCAGTCCGGTTAACAAATTGCGGCGGGATTCTGTACTCAAAAATTGATTGGTTTCTAAGTCGAGCACGTCGTATTCCATGAAATAGTGCGGCAAAAAATCATAAAAGACAGTGTGTTTGGCATAAAGCCATTCGCCGTAAAGAATATAGCGATTTCCCAGCACTTCTCCCAGGGTTCCGCTGAGACTGAAAGCCCACTGTTTGAATAAGTTAAAATGTTTTTCCCTGGGCCCGCCGGTGAGATAGTGGCCGCGACTTTGCAGCAGCATTTGTCCGTCTGGTGCAAAGCTGATGCCTGTATTAGCGCCGTCTACCTTTTCTTCAATCACTGTCGGGCGATCGCTCAGGGCGCTAAATGGCACGCTATCGAGGTCTTCATCGCCTGGTTGGAAACGCGAACCTTCGATGTGATAAGTTCTAGGATATTTAACAATTTTGAGCATCAGCCCATCCATTTTAGATTTAAGATTTCAGAGGCAACCCCATCCATTTTAGATTGTAATTTTAGATTTGAGACTTTAGAGGCGACCCAATCTATTTAACCATTATAATGAAATGAGCACAAAGGAGCGTGTAAGTTGAAAAATCAAAGTTTTCAGAGCATATCATCAGCACTCGCTGGGATTCTATTAGTAGGCGCGCTACTCATCGGTTTAAACTGTTTTGTCGTCATCAATCCAGGCGAAGCAGGGGTAGTCAGCGTTTTAGGAAAGGCCAAAGATGGAGCATTGTTAGAGGGGTTTCACCTCAGACCCCCGCTGATATCTAAGGTAGATGTGTACGATGTAACAGTGCAAAAATTTGAAGTTCCCGCCCAGAGTGCTACTAAAGACCTTCAGGATTTAAATGCTAGTTTTGCGATCAATTTTCGCCTTGATGCTGAGAGAATAGTTGAGATCAGAAGAACTCAAGGAACTTTGGAGAATATAGTCTCAAAAATTATTGCTCCTCAGACTCAAGAAGCATTTAAAACAGCGGCTGCACTCAGAACCGCCGAACAATCTATTACTCAAAGAAGTGAACTGAAGAGAGACTTTGATACTGCGCTGAAGGACAGGCTATCAAAGTATGATGTAATCGTCCTCGATACAAGCGTTGTTAACATTCGATTCTCCACAGATTTTGCAAAAGCGGTTGAGGAGAAACAGGTTGCTGAACAGCGGGCGCAAAGGGCTGTTTATGTGGCTCAGGAAGCAGAGCAACAGGCTCAAGCTGACATTAACCGCGCTCAAGGTAGGGCGGAAGCTCAAAGGCTGTTGGCTGAAACTTTGAAGGCTCAGGGCGGCAATTTAGTTCTGCAAAAAGAGGCGATCGAAGCTTGGAGAAGCGGCGGCGCTCAGATGCCAAAAGTGTTAGTGATGGGCAGCGGTTCGAGTCGGGTTCCTTTCATTTTTAATATGAGCGATATTCAGGAAGAACCCGAGCGCCCGCAAGTGACCAACAATTAAAATATGACTGAGGGTAACAAACTCGGTGTCTCCGAAAATATTGGCTTTGCTAAGCATAAATCTCGCCATAAACCTAGTTTCCTCAGAAAGCGCACATAAGTCCTATGAGAGTTGCGGGAATATGCTACACTTCTGAAAGCCACAATATAACGACAGTTTGAAACCTGTCGCTATAAAAGCGAAGTCCGCAATTAACACGCAGGCAACACACTCATTTTAGGAAGCAAGGAAAAATCATGACCCGCGCTATTATGGAAACCGACAAAGGCACAATCAATTTGGAATTGTTCGATGCGGATGCGCCTAACACAGTGAAGAATTTTGTTGACTTGGCGGAAAAAGGTTTTTACGATGGATTGGCTTTTCACCGAGTCATTCCTAACTTTATGATTCAAGGTGGCTGTCCAAAAGGCAATGGAACCGGCGGCCCCGGCTACAAAATCAAGTGCGAAATCAACTCCAACAAACATTTGGCAGGAACTTTATCGATGGCTCACGCAGGTAAAGATACGGGTGGTAGCCAATTCTTTATTTGCCATTCTCCCCAGTCTCATTTAGATGGAGTTCACACAACTTTTGGCAAAACTGAGGATATGTCTGTCGTCAATGCTATCCGCCAAGGTGACAAGATTCTTTCGCTGAAAATTGAGCATTAATTTCCTCTAATTAGTTGCGTTTGTAGTAAGGACTTTAAGTCCTTATTGCAAACAAAACCTGTGAAATTTAAGAGTTTTAAAATCTACAATTTATGACCAATAATTTCTTGATAATACCCGCCACGTGATTTATCCGTGGAATCAATCCAAAATCCAAAATCCTTCCATCCTCAAGCCCCCGGATTTATCCGTGGTGTAAATCTAAAATCTAAAATCTAAAATCTAAAATCGAATGACTGTTATCAATGATTCTGCTGTGGTAACTGAGTTAACTGAACTATATTTAAAATACGAAAAAGCTCTTTGTACGAACGATATTGAAACTCTCGATAATTTGTTCTGGGATGCGCCGGAAGTCGTGCGGTTTGGGGTGACGGAGAACCTGTACGGAAGCGATGAGGTGAGGGCTTTTCGCCAAGGGCGATCGCCTGTAAATGTCGATCGAGAAATGTTCAACCTCAAAGTCGTGACTTTCGATGCAGACACGGCGGCTGTGACGCTGGAATTTCGCCGTGTAATGGATGGAGTGGTGCGGCTGGGGCGGCAGAGTCAGATGTGGCGGAAGTTTCCTCAAGGGTGGAAAATTGTTTCCGCTCACGTTTCTTTTTTGCCGGTGGAGGGATGAGCGGTGATACACGTCCGATCAAGGTGATATAATTTCCCCTGTAGGCATTTGAATTTGATTATTGTTGAGCCATTTAATTCCGCAGATATTCTTTTTTTTCTTTAGTATTAGTGCTTCTGCTTTGTCACCTGCCTTCTTCATAGGCGAAGGTGGCACCTCAGGTTCGTTTTCATTTTCATTGACTCTAAAATAAAGCTCTTGCCCATCAGAAGAGAAGATTTTTTTTTCAATAAAAGGCATTAACTCGTATCTTAACCTCAGACTGCATGAACCTGTGGTATCATCGCGATCGTTGATGAATAAGTCCCCGCTGTAATAGCAGTAAACAGATTTTAATTGATGTGGTGATTGTACCACTTGTACGAGTTCTCCTCTTCCTCCAAAAATAACTATACCAATCACATATTCCGGTAATTTACCCAAATAATAAAGTAGGGTGCAGGTAGAAATAATTAAGGAAAAAGCGACTATTTTTACAGCTAACTTGTCGGGATTTTGTACGAATATTTCTGGGTCTAAAAATACATAGAAAACATATATTAACAGCACAAATATACCAAATAATCCCGCCCACACGTCAAGCTCCACACCTGCTAAAGAATAGGGACAGAGTACGATAATTAAATTTAATATATTAAAAATTATCGCACCCCACACTATAAATTTTGATTTCATCTTTTTAGAGGCTGTAAATGAAAATGATTCTAAAGCGGTATCCAAAAGCTCAATTTAACTATAGCCGGAGCAATTCTACCATAGCTGCACGTCTTTCTTGGTTATCCACTTTTGCAGTAGCTTGGTCATTACCGCAATTTTCCCGATCCTCTCCCCTAATACAGTTCATATTTGAGCAAAGTACACGGAATCGATCCATTAAAAACCGGAATTCGCCGCGATGTCCTGAGTCCCACCTTTTTACCCAACTCCTTATTCCCAGTCAAAATAAACGCATTCCAACCTTTAAAACGATTCTTTAAAATATCTCCTAACATCTTGTACAAATCTCCCAATTCGCTAGCATCTCCCAGGCGCTCTCCGTAGGGAGGATTGCAAATCAGAACGCCTCTGTCTGCGGGTGCTTCCAACTGGGATAACTCGGTTTGAGCAAACTGAATCTTACCGGAAATACCGGCTTGCTGCGCGTTCGTGCGAGCTTGAGTTAACATATCGGAATCGCGATCGCACCCAGCAACCACTTGCTGAAGCTCCGGTAACTCACTATTTTCAGCTTCTGCCCACAATTTCTCCCACAAAGGTTCGTCAAAATCCCGCCAAGTCATAAATCCAAACTTTTCTCGAAACAATCCCGGTGCAATATTCAATGCCTTTAAACTCGCTTCTAAAGGCAAAGTTCCAGAACCGCACATCGGGTCTAAAAACGGCAAATCTGGCGTCCATTCTGCCATCTCCAACAAAGCTGCAGCTAGGGTTTCTTTGAGGGGAGCAAGCCCCATCGCCGGTCGATATCCCCGGCGGTGCAAACTGCCGCCAGAACTGTCTAAACTTAAAATAGCTCTATCTTGATGAATGTGAATGTTAATTAGCAAATCGGGATGCTCTACATCGACATTAGAACGCTTGTTAAATTGAAGGCGCTGTTGGTCGGCGATCGCATTTTTGACCTGCAAAGCTGTAAAGTGAGTGTGGTTCAACTTTTCGTTGCCACCGGTGCAGTTTACTGCTAAAGTATTTTCGGGATATAAGTATTCGTCCCAAGGGATTTTCTGCACTTCGCGGTAGAGCATATCCGAGTTGTAACACCGGAATTCAGCGATCGGCATTAGCACTCGAAAAATTGTTCTCGACCAAAGATTGACGCGGTACAATAAAGTGCGATCGCCCGCAAAGTAAACCCCAGTAAAATCTGGCTTGACATCCTGAGCCCCTAAACGTTCTAATTCTTGGGCGGCAATAGTTTCTAAACCGCGCGCAACTGTAGCAAAATATTGATTCATTTGTTAATGGTTAATGGTAATGGTTAATTGTTAATTGTTAATTGTTAGTGGTTACTACTGACAACTGATAACTGACCGATCACCATAGTAGCTGGTTTTAATCCTAAGTCTCAAAAAAATAATGTACCTTAAGGCAGATGCGTCGGTTCACCAATCCCAGCTTATCAATAATTATATTCAACAAGTCCTCGCATTTCCATCCCTCTATTTATAGCGCTGACCGCGGCAACATAGGCGGTAAACCTTAAAACTCTTACTTTCACAGGACTTCAGCTCTCATGCTCAACTTGATATCTCACTCTTGCGGATGAGCTTTCTTCTCACCTCTTGAAAATCTTTATTAACTACTTGCGCAATTTATTGACTTTATGCTAAGGTACTTAGAGCTTGAGATTGAACCCTCAACACAATTGTTAAGGAACATCTGAGCTAGATCGGTTTACTACATTTGGAGACATTTATGTCAAAGCAAATTGACGGATCGACTTTCAAACAATCCCGTGCCAGCAAAATTCAAGTTGAAGTCAAGGAAATTGCCAAGCAGGTAACAGCTAAAAACCTCTCATCTCATCTGAATGTTGATGCTGATGGTAGCGATGTTAGCAACGAATAATTAAAAGTCTTTTCTGTTAGACTTCGATCCCCAAGCAAGAAGTAATAGATTTTACTCCTTGCTTGCGGGATAACTATAGGGGCATTGCCTCTAAAAATTAATTTGTTCAAATTTTATTGAGAAAAATTGTCATAAAGAATTATGCGATCGATCGCCAACCTATTGCAACCATACAATCTCAAAGAATTTTTAGACAACAATTGGACAACCAAAGCAGTTTTGATCCCCAGCGAAGGTAATAAAAATTTTGCACACCTATTTTCGTGGGAAAAACTAAACTACATCCTCAACTTTCACGAACTAAGATATCCCGATATTCGATTAGCAATAGGAGGAAAAGTTCTCGATGAAAGCGCCAATGAAAACCTCATCAAATCCTGCCAATCGGGAGCAACTTTAATTATAAATGAAGTACACAAACTAATTCCAGAAATCGCTAACTTTGCTGCGGAAATAAAATCCGATCTTGGCTATGGAAATCAAGTAAATGCCTACTGTTCCTGGCCGGAAAAACAAGGCTTTTTTTCCCATTATGACACCCACGAAGTTTTTATATTGCAAGTAGACGGAATCAAGCAATGGTATGTATTTGAAGATACAATTAAGTATCCGCTGAAATATCAAAAATCCTCATCTTTTCCACCACCAGAAACCGAAGCATATTTAAGCTGTATTTTACATCCAGGGGATGTGCTTTACATACCGCGCGGACATTGGCATTATGCAGTTGCTTGCGAAGAACCATCGCTGCATTTAACATTAGGAATACATTGCAAAACTGGAATTGACTTTTTAGAATGGTTGGTTAGCGAATTGCGCGAACAATCAGATTGGCGCAAAAGTTTACCGCTACGAACAAACGCAGATTCTATCAATGCAAATGTCAACAGTTTAATTGCCCAATTGCAGCGCTACGCAAACAGTAAAAATCTTGCAGATGATTATAGCAGTTATCTGGACAGTTTAGGAAAACCTGTTGCCAAATATTCTTTCCCTCATCAAGCAGGATTCAATATTTTTCCCTGTGGTGTGCAAACCAAGTTTAGAATTCCCAAGTTTCAGCGGGTGAGAATTCACGAATTATCTGATGGTGGCGGATACAAAATAGTTGTTGCAGGTAAAGAAGTATCCCTGAGAGGAGTCACAGCTAAATTTACGGACAATTTATTTAGTACGGAGTTTTTTACTGGGGAAGATGTTATGGATTGGTTGCCGGATTATGATTGGGAAATAGATGTAGTGCCACTTTTGTCGAAGCTGGTAGTTGAAGGAATTATTTTTGTTGGTTAAAATTGGAGAAGAACATGAGTTCTTATAAATGGGTTGTAAAAAGAGCAACTTCTAACACATACAATGAGTTAAACAATGATGGATAAGTTTTTTTGTGCTGATGCTTCTAAATGCGTTGAAGAGGATATTATTGGCAGCGGTAGTAATTACCAAACCTATATATTAATTGAATGTTGTTTACCTTGGGAATCTGAAGCGTTTAATTCTAAACAAATTTCCCAAAATCTCAAGGATTTGGTAGAGGAAGTAGAACGCTCAAAACAGAAAATCAGATTTTTGTTGATAAATAACGATCGAACCAAATGTTCTAATCAGCGCAAAGTTTTGATTTATGAAAATAAAGAACAGGAACTTTTTGGCGGTTACGAAAAGCATGAATTTAATGTAGATAGTTTTGATAAAGTAGCGGGAGTTGTCAAAAGTTATTTAGCTGGAGAAGTCCCTGATTGCGAAACCGAAAACAAGCAAACTAGAGATATTTTGGTTTGCACTCACGGCAGTCATGATATGTGTTGTGCGAGATACGGCAATCCTTTTTATGCCCAAGCAACTGCTTTAGCTTCTGAGTTAGAATTGAATGATGTTCGCGTTTGGAGATCAAGTCACTTTGGGGGACACCGCTTTGCACCGACTGCGATCGATTTGCCTGATGGCAGATATTACGGAAATCTCGATCGCGCGTCGTTCCAATCAATTTTAACGCGAACTGGCAATATCGAATGCTTGAATAAAGTTTATCGTGGTTGGGGAATTTTGCCAAATCCTATCCAAGTTTTGGAAAGAGAATTGATTGTGCTTTACGGGTGGGATTGGTTTAACTACAAAGTCGCCAGCAAAATTCTCGATTTAGACACAAAAAATGATGCTTTTTTAGCTGAAATTACCTTTGAAAAAGCCGACGGTACGTACACCTATCGTGCCGATTTGGTAAAAGATGAAGCCAAAACTGTTCGACTCAAAGGTTCCTGCGGTGCTAAAAAAGAGTCGGAATTTGTCAAATATTCTGTAGAAAATATCCATTTTTACTCGAAAAAGGAGGAGTTAAAGTTTGCAATCTCTCCTTCAGTTTCGCTGCCAAAGTTGGTCGAAACTGTGTAAAAGCGTGTCCGATCTATCGTGCATAATACATAGGCGGGGGCGGGTTTTTGAGATTGTCGGTTTTTGACAAATATTGTTGTTGAACCCGCCCCTACAGGAATCATGGTTGAATGTCTAAATGCATAAATATGTGCGGGATTCCGAGGAATTCAAAGGGCTTGTCTTGTTCGGAAAATCCGAGTTTTTGGTAAAATTTAATGGCGTTAATGCGAGACAGAAGTCTCACTGTTTTGAGATTTTTTTCCTGAGCTTTTGCTATTAAATTTTCAATCAATTTAGTGCCGATTCCCCGATTTTGAAATTCAGGAAGCACTGCAACGTAGCTGATGCTTCCTAATTCTAGGGATAATTGGCGCAGTCGGGCTGAAGCAATGATTTTGCGATCGCACATGGCAATTAAATGCAAAGCATCATCTTCGTTATTATCCCTTTCGCTACCAATCTCCATTCCTAGAGGCGAGCGCAAAACCAGCCACCGCTGGTAAAACATCTCTTCTAATTCTTGTTGATTTTTAACGGGATGTATATCTACTTGAGGCATTTTTTGATTAGATTAATGTTGTATTGATAAGAGTAAAGGATGAGGGCGGGTTTACAATATAATTTGTTTTAGGTCAAGATAGTTGGTAAAATCCACCCCTTGTCGGGTGCGTCGCTACAGATTTTCGATTTTCATTACAGATTGTTTGGAGCGACGCATCCTAGGTTATAATTTGCGAGTTACAAACTATCAGTAATACTGGTGAAATTAAAAGCTTTCACGCGCACTCCGGGCACGACACTACCGCCGTAACGCTTCACCGCACTAACTGCATCCACATCGCGCAACATATCAGGTAAAACTTGATTGAAACGCAGGTTTTTAATCGGATAAGCAATCTTGCCATCCTCAATCCAAAAAGTACCGTCGCGAGTCATTCCCGTTACTTCCAATGTTTTCGGATTAACGTAGCGAACGTACCAAGCTCGACTGACGAAAATTCCTCGCTCGGTTTGAGCAATTAAATCTGCTAAACTTTGGTCGGAACCTGTCATTACGATCGGGTAATAAGCACCTTTTGCCTCTTTGCCTTTTTGTGCGGCCCAGTAGCGGGAATAAGACAAACTTTGAGGCACGCCATCTTTGATGATTTCCAAATAGTTATTGCTCAATCCGTCGCCGAAAAAAGTATCCGATCGCAGCAAAGGATGAGCCGGATCGCGCTGCACTTGCACTAACGGGCTAAAAAGTTGTTCCCCCGCACGGTTTCCCGCTGGTTTTCCCTCTGCATCCGCGATCGACATAAACGATCGCCCCTCATCCGCCGCCCTCGCATCCAAACTCCAAATTACCCACGGTAGCAAGTCCCCAAAAGCAGCACCATCAAAGATTACAGGATAAATGCCGGGAGTGACTTCGCGGGGGCTGCGGGATGCGATCGCCCGATCGAGCACTTGTTCTGCTAATTGGGCGATCGGCAATTCGTTGATACTCCAAGCAGTGCTCTGAGCCCAGCTAGAACCGTTGTCAATGCGAGCAGTAAAGCTGAAATCTGCCTTTGTAGACTGATTGCAGGCGCGGAGTCCGGTTGACGAGGCGATCGCGTACAGCGACGCCTCAGCGCTCAAAGTGCCCGAACCGTGAGCCCCCCCCTGTCCGGCAATGGCGCAAGCTTGCTGCACCATTTTGGCCCGCGCTAGAGGCGATACAGTTGCCGTTGCTGCGTCGAATGCGGGCGATCGCAAATCGTAGGTTTGAGGCGGCAGCAGCGGCATCCATTCGGGGTCTGCCGGCGCAATTCTGGCCAATTCTTCCGATCGCTTGACTGCAGAGGCGATCGCATCTTCATCAAATTCTGTAACAGCAGCAGAGGCGCTTTTGTTGCCAAAATAGCTAGTAATGCTCAGGTTAAATACAGTTTTGCTGATATTTTGGCTGATTTGATTTTCCGAGAATCGGGAAAGAGATTCTTCACCAGTATAAAGACTGACAAATACTTCCTCTGCTTTGGATATTTTGACTGCTTTTTCTACTACAGATAAGGCTTGGTCTTCACTTAAAGTTGCGGGCGATGTTGTTACAATCATGATTGGTAATTAGACATTGCGAATTGGGCATTGCGAATTGGGTATTGCAAATTGGGCATTGCGAATTGGGCATTGCGAATTGGGCATGGTTAACAATTAACTAATAACTAAGAACCGATGCCCTATGCCCCATGACCTATTACCGAATTTGAATATCTCTCACTCGCACGGGCACACAAGCGTGAGTCATTTGAGCAACCTGCATCGGCTCGCCTTTTCCGCATATATGAGTACCGCACTGAACCAGCTCCGAAGCCGGCCCGATCGCATCTATTTGATTCCAGAAATCAGTAGTCATCGCCTGATAAGTTACATCCTTTAACATACCGACAACTTTACCTTTTTCCACCTTCCAAAAAGCATCGCCGCCAAATTGAAAATTGCGCCGCTGCTGGTCGATCGAATAACTACCTATACCGTCGATTAAAATCCCGTCTTCCGTATCCGCAATCATCTCTGCCAAAGTAGCAGTATGGCTGCCACCATCCGGGCCAGGTTCCAATCCCAAATTGGGAATTCTCACCATCGGCACGCTCGACCAACTGTCAGCGTAAGCAGAACCGTTGCTGCTGGCACGTCCGAGGCGATAAGCCGTCTCTCTGTCAGTGAGATAATCAACTAAAATCCCATCCTTGACAACGTACCAATCTTGTGATTTTACGCCCTCATCATCGTAACCCATTGTACCGCGACCGCCCGGTTGAGTGCGATCGCACTTAAAATTCACCCAAGGTGCAGCATATTGCAGTTTATTTAACTTATCAGTAGTAGCAAAGCTCGTGCCAGCAAAATTAGATTCGTAGCCGTAAACCCGGTCTAATTCTGTTGGATGTCCTACTGATTCGTGGATAGTCAGATACAAATTTGTCGGCTTAAGAATCAGGGATTTGCAAATACCAGCCGGGACTGTGGGAGCGCTGACTTTTTCAATAGCTTCGGCCGCAACTCTTTCGACTTGACTCAACAAATCCTCGGGATTAATATGTTCGTAACCGATATTCATTGGCGGGCGATCGTAACTGCGACTTTGGGCATCGCCGCCCGCAATTGCCGTACAGTCAAAACCCGGATAGCTGCGGTAGATTGTTTGTTCGATTAGCGAGCCTTCTGTAGAAGCAAAAACCTTGTCTTCGCGGCTTGACTGCAAAAAAGAAGAAGCTTTTTTGATGCCTTGTGCGCCGTGTGCTAGCAGCCGCTCGTTGATAGTTAGCAGCAGTTCGGCTTTGTCAGCAACGGGTACAGAAAAAGGGTCAATGGTGATGGGAGTAATGTAGGTATCGACATATTTTTCGATAGGCACTAACCGCACCGGTTCCTTCTGAGTTAGGCGGCTGCCTTTGGCGATTTCTACAGCCAAAGCGACTATTCTTGCAACCTCTGCGGGTGTTTTGCTGTGACTGGCGGCAAACCCCCAAGCGCCGTCTAGAAGCACTCGCACGCCAAAACCGGAACTTACATTATCTGACAGTTGACTTAAAGATCGATCGCGCGCGTAAAGATTCTGCTTTCGGTAAGTGCAAAAACGCACATCACCGTACTCGCAACCTGTTTTACGAATCAAATCTACAGCCAAATTTGCCAACTCGTTAGCAGAGATTTTTGCAGTTAATTGCACCATAGTTATTCGTCATTCGTCGTTAGTTGTCAATTATTATAGCGCTTTTCTATTTTTTGAACGAACCGCCGCGAAGAACACGAAGGAAGAACAGCATCTTCTTCTTTCTCATCCTTCGCGCCTTCGCGGTTCATTTACTCTGATATCTTGCACCATTATCCATAGCTCTTTTATGGGCGGGCAGGATGCCAACCCCACAATAAACTTACTGTTTGTGGAACAGGCATCTTGCCTGTTAATGTGGGACAGGCATCCTGCCTGTTAAGCGATAATGGTGCAAAATCTCATTTTAATCCTACTCCATTTCCTGCAAAACCCCAGTCAAAATTTCCACAAGGCGATCGATATGTTCCTTCTCAATAATCAGCGGTGGCGACAAAACAATAATATCACCCGTAGTCCGAATTAGCAACCCTTTTTCATAGCACTGCAAGAAACAATCAAAAGCCCGTTTCCCCGGCTTCCCAGCAATAGATTCCAACTCAATTCCCGCCACAAGTCCCAGATTGCGAATATCAATCACGTGGCGCACGCCCTTCAAAGAATGAACCGCATTCTCCCAGTAACCAGCCATCTTATCTGCCCGTTCAAATAACCTTTCTTCCTCATAAATATCCAGCGTCGCCAAAGCAGCCGCACAAGCCAGAGGATGACCAGAATAAGTATAACCGTGAAAAAGCTCGATCGCATTTTCAGGAGCATTCATAAAAGCATCGTAAATGCCTTCTTTCACAAACACCGCGCCCATCGGCACCGTACCGTTAGTTATCCCTTTGGCCGCCGTCACAATATCGGGAACCACCCCAAAATATTCCGTTGCAAAACTGGAACCTAGCCGCCCGAAGCCGGTAATTACCTCATCAAAAATCAGCAGAATTCCGTACTTGTCGCAAATCGCCCGCAGCCGCTCTAAATAACCTTTCGGCGGAATCAAAACCCCTGTAGAACCCGCTACGGGTTCGACAATTACCGCTGCAATATTAGACGCATCGTGCAAAGCGACAATCCGCTCCAATTCATCCGCCAAATGCGCTCCCCATTCCGGTTGTTGGCGGCTAAAAGCATTGTGTTCGAGACTGTGAGTGTGAGGCAAATGATCGACTCCCGTGAGCAAACTGCCAAAAAACTTGCGGTTTGTACCGATACCGCCGACAGAAATTCCCCCAAAGCCAACGCCGTGATAGCCGCGTTCCCTGCCGATCAATCTTTGGCGAGTTCCTTCACCTTTTACCCGGTGATAAGCGATCGCAATTTTCAAAGCAGTTTCTACAGATTCCGACCCCGAATTAGTAAAGAAAACGCGATCGAAATTGCCTGGAATCATCTTTACCAAACGTTCCGCCAATTCAAAAGCCCCCGGATGTCCCATCTGAAAAGCCGGGGAGTAATCCAAACGCAAAACCTGCTGTTTAACTGCTTCGGCAATTGTCTCGCGCGCGTGCCCTGCATTCACGCACCACAGCCCCGCAGTACCATCTAAAATTGAGCGGTTATCATCGCTTGTAAAGTGCATATCTTTGGCAGAAACCAACATTCGCGGATTCGCTTTAAACTGTCGGTTGGCAGTGAAGGGCATCCAGTAAGCGTCCATATTTGTCATGTTTTGTTATCCTTTTATATTGATGCTTCTGCATCCAAACTATAGCTTGCTACCGATTGTCTATCGCCAGACACTTATTATAACTTTACAAATAGATATTGGCTCTTTTAATTTAAGCTTGGTTAACGAATCAAACCTTTCTATATACTCGTTACTAGGCTCTGCCTGGTAAGGCATATCCGGCGGCTCTGCCTCCTATTTTCCGGCTGGGAAAGCGAGGCTCTTCCTCTGGACATCGGTTCCTAGGCAGAGCCTAGAAACCAGTTAAAAATAGATGCGCCTCAGCTTAATTCACGATCGCGGGTACAGACTCATGGTGCAACAAACCGGTCAGCATTTTCACAGGCCTCTCGTCGTAGGGCCACGCGAAAGCATGGCGAAAAGCGGCCTCTTGACACGCTTGCAACTGCCGAAAATCAATGATATCCAAAGTTAACAAATTCTCGTACTCAAAAGGCAGCCGCACGTTGTGCAATCCCGCGTTGTCGGTACAAATGGCAATATCGACACCAGCTTCAAAACATCGATCGAACACAACCTTCAATTCGCGCATATCCTGCAACGTCCCCGTTTTGAGATAGGTAGTCGGGCAAACCTCCAAGCATTGACCCCTGCGCGCGACTTCTGGCAGCAATTCGGGATATTTTAAGGGAATTTGAATCCCGTGGCCGATACGCATCAGATAGGGCAAAAGTTCGGGATAACAGCCAGAGGTAGTTTCGTATAGGTGGCCGGTAGTTTTGATGCCGATCGACCTCGCGTACTGGTACAGTCCGACAAACTCCTCCAAACGCTCGCCAATACAATCATCGCCACCAGCTATATCGATCGCACAAACATATTCTCCCATTTGCGCCGCCAAATCTACGATCGCCCGATTCACCTCATAGGGTAAACGCGAGTGCATACACAAAATTTGGCTGGTAACAATCGGACAATCGCTAATTTGACTTGCCTTGCCCACAACCTTTACAATTTCTGCCATCAAATCAATGCGTTCTGACTGATTCAAATGTTCTGGAGTCCGCAAATAAGGCGTATAGCGCAACTCCAAATAAGCCAGATTTTCAAACACGTAAGCGCCCCGCATCAACCGATAGATAAAATAAGGCAAAGTTTCAACAGTTTGAACGCTTTCTACCAGCGTGTGCAGTTCCAAATACTCATTCAGAGTATTACGCGGACGAGTGTAAAACTCCTCAAACTCCGAGTATTCTTGAAATCGATTAACCATCTCAGCATTGTGGCGATCGAAATACCGCCACAGCACCCTAGGAACGACAGAACCACCCAGATGGCGGTGCAACTCAGCGTGTAAAGTCATGGCAACAAAGCCTCTATTTTCTCAATGTTAACAAAAATTAATTTGACCGAAAACAATCGGGTCTGTTGCCTCCGGACTCGTCTGTGGATCGGCTCTCACTAATTTGCGTATCCGATCGACCTGTGAACCGATGTATCAGTGGTCTAGCCTCTAAAATCTAAAATCCAAAATCTAAAATCTAAAATTGATTGACATTTCGGACGCATTCGTCCATAATCGGAGATTGTGTCAACCTGAACTGAACGCGAGAAACCCTTGGCTAACGTAGTTGTGATCGGCGCCCAGTGGGGCGATGAAGGAAAAGGCAAAATTACCGATTTGCTCAGCAAATCCGCAGATATCGTTGTCCGCTACCAAGGGGGCGTCAACGCCGGTCACACCGTGGTAGTAAACGGTCAGACTTTCAAGCTGCACTTAATTCCGTCCGGGATTCTCTACCCTGATAAAGAGTGTATCATCGGCTGCGGTACGGTCATCGACCCTAAAGTTTTAATTGCAGAGTTAGACCAGTTAGAGGCACTGAATATTTCGACAGCCTCCCTGATGATTTCGGAGACGGCTCACGTAACGATGCCCTATCATCGATTAATTGATGTAGCATCGGAAACGCAGCGGGGAAATTATAAAATCGGGACCACGGGACGCGGAATTGGCCCTACTTACGCCGACAAGTCAGAACGCACTGGCATTCGGATGCTCGATTTAATGGACTTGGAAGGGTTGCAAGAACAACTGGAATGGACGATTAATTGTAAAAATGTCCTTCTCGAAAAACTCTACAATTTGCCACATCTAAATCCCCAAGAGGTAATTGATGAATATCGAGTTTATGCGGAACGTTTGCGGCCGCACGTAGTAGATAGTTCCCTAAAAATTTATGAGGGAATTCACAAGCGGAAAAATATTCTGTTTGAAGGCGCGCAAGGCACTTTATTAGACTTAGACCACGGTACTTATCCTTACGTTACTTCCAGCAATCCCATCGCTGGTGGGGCTTGTGTGGGAACCGGAGTCGGCCCGACAGCGATCGATCGCGTAATTGGCGTAGCAAAAGCTTATACAACCCGCGTCGGCGAAGGCCCTTTCCCTACCGAAATGGTAGATGGAATAGGCGAAATTTTGGGCGATAGAGGTGCAGAATTCGGCACGACAACCGGCCGCAAACGCCGCTGCGGCTGGTTCGATGCGGTAATCGGCCGCTACGCAGTCCGCATCAACGGTCTTGACTGTCTGGCAATTACCAAACTAGATGTTTTGGATGAATTAGAAGAAATAAAAGTTTGCGTTGCTTACGAAATTGACGGCGAAAAATGTGTTGATTTCCCCAAAAGTTCCCGGATATTTGCTCGGTGCAAACCTATTTACGAAACCCTTCCCGGTTGGAAACAGTCCACTGAAGAGTGCCGCAATTTGGAAGATTTGCCACCGCAAGCATTGGATTATCTGAAGTTTTTGGCAGACTTGATGGAAGTACCGATCGCGATCGTTTCTCTCGGTGCGAGCCGCGACCAAACTATTATTGTAGAAGACCCGATTCACGGGCCGAAACGCGCTTTGCTCTCTGCTGACGGCCATCCCGCCAAACCATTTTAGGTTTGAGATTTTAGATTGGGAAAGAGTGATGGGGAGATTGGGAGATTGGGAGAGGCCCAGAGTCGGAGAATAGCCAAATTCCCAATTCCCAATTCCCAATTATTACGATCAAATATTCAGCGAATTTAATTAAGTTCGATCGCTGTAGCATAAATTTGATAAAATGTGAAAACAATCAACAGAAAGTCATAAAATGGAACTCGCAGTAGAATGTCAAAAGCGGGCCGAAGGCAGCAAACCTAACGCCCTCCGCCGCTCTGGATTGATTCCCGCCGTCCTCTACGGCCACAAAGGATCTGAATCCATTTCCCTTACCATCAAAGCCAAAACAGTTGAAAACCTGCTCAAAAAGCACGTAGTCAACAATGCCCTAATTGACCTCAGCATTCCCGACCTCTCTTGGAGCGGAAAAACCTTGCTCCGGGAAGTTCAAGTTCATCCTTGGAAGGGCTATCCTTACCACCTGAGCTTTTTCTCCGTGGCAACTCAAGACAGTCTGGAAGTTGAAGTGTCCCTGAATTTTGTCGGCGAAGCTGTCGGCGTCAAGTTAGAAGGCGGCATCTTGGATACCGTACTGACGCAACTAGCAGTTAAGTGCAAACCAGACAGCATTCCTGAAGCAATTGAAGTAGATATTTCTAATTTAAAGGTAGGGGATGCGGTGCACATTCACGAATTAGTTTTGCCTGCGGGAGTGGTAGCTCTCGGCGAACCCGATCAGGTGGTTGTTACAGTGCTGGGAATTCAAGCAGGTTCTGAAGCCGAAGACGCAGAAGAAGACGCAGAGGCAGCAGCTTGATTAGTAATTACTAATAGTTGTTAACTAATTGTTGAAAAAAAAAGGGCGATCGCTTTCTCCCAAAAGGGCGATCGTTTTTTGCTAAAAAGGCTATTCTCGTTTGGGTTCGACCGCACATCTTTCACCAGGCTCAAAAACAGGCTTTCGAGCCTGTTCCATAAAGAGTGAATTTCTTTCTTGTGGGCCGTTGCTCCTAGCCCGCCGGTAAAAAGCCTGTAGAAAAGGGTGCAATCTTCCTTACCCAATCAACAAAAAAGCATCCCACAAGCAAGCACCGGCAGTGTTTATTTTTCTTTACAAAACGGGCGATCGACCCGAAGGTACAAAAGTCTGGACTGGCGCGCAAATCTCCCAGAAACCGTACTGATTCTTACATATTTAGCCGTAAAATCAAAAAAATCAGCCGAGAATCCCGGTTCCTCCCCAGCACCGAGAGTCAAAAAAATTAAGAATTGGGGGAACAAGCCCGCTACTCTTAGTGTCAAACGCGAGTATAATTGTGAAACGTTTTGACTACCCTATTTAATTCCTGCCTCTGGAGCCGCCGCCCATATGCCATCAACAGTGAGTACAGAATCAACAGCGGTTCAATTTAACCAACAGGGAGAAACATACTTATCCCAAGGAAAATTAGAAGAAGCGATCGCCTCCTGCGAGCAAGCTTTGAAAATTCACCCCAATTTTGCACCGGCTTACAAGACTTTGGGCAACGCGCTGCAAGCTCAAGGCAGGATGGAAGAGGCGCGGCACTGGTACGCAAAAGCGATTGAAATAGAACCGAATTTTGCGGAAGTATACGCGAATTTGGGCAGCCTTGGCGCGCAGCAGCAAAAATGGCAGGAGGCGATCGGATTTTATCAAAAGGCGATCGCGATTAAGCCGAATTTCGCGGGAGTGTACCGGAATTTAGCAAAAGTATTCGGACAAATTAGCAAACCGGAAGAAGCCCAGCAGTGCTGGTATCAAGCATTTAGTTTGGAACCGGAAAAAGTAGCGCCTGTGGAACACTTGAATATGGGCGACGCTTTTTTTCGGCAGGAAAAATTCCCCGAAGCGATCGCTTGTTACGATCGCGCCATAAAATTAAATCCTAATGTGGCGACTCCTTACCAAAATTTGGGCGAAGCGCTCAAAAAACAAGGCAAGTTAGAGGAAGCGACAGCATATTATCGCAAAGCTATTGAACTCAACGCAGCTAATGCGAGAAACGGCAGCGAGGGACAGCAAACTTTGGCGGGTGCAACTGCGACAAACGGTGCAGTTAAGCAGCAGCCCGCAGCAACCGCAGTTAAGCCACCAGTGCAGCCGCCAGTTAAGCCGCCAGTTCAGCAGGCAGTTAATTCTACAATTAATATAGAAGATCCAGAAGCATACAAAATACTGGCAGAAGGCTATTTTGCTCAGGGCAAATTGGAACAGGCGATCGCAGCTTGCAAGAAGGCGCTGCAAATTAAGCCGGAAGCGCCGCTTTACAAAATGCTGGGCAACGCCCTGCAAGCTGGCGGCAAAATTGATGAAGCTAAAAGTTGCTATGTCAAAGCAATAGAAATTAACCCAAATTTTGCCGAAGCTTATGCTAATTACGGCAGCATTTGCGCGCAGCAAGAACAGTGGCAGCAAGCGGTTTCTGCTTACGAAAAGGCGATCGCCCTGAAACCGGATTTTGCAGGTGCTTTCCGCAATTTTGCGAAACTTTTGACGCAGTTAGGCAAATCGGAGGAGGCGGCTGAGGCTTGGTATCGAGCATATGCGATCGACCCCAAGTCGGGTACCGCTGAGGAACACGAAAATTTAGCCAAAACTTTGATCGAGCAAGGTAAGGTAGATAAGGGAATTGAGTGTTACCGGCGCGCGGTGGCATTGAACCCAAATGCTGGCGCAGCTTATCACGAATTGGGCGAAATTCTCAGAAATCAAGAACAGTGGGAAGCGGCGGTAGATGCTTACAGCAACGCTATTAGAAATAATCCCGAACTTTCTTGGTCGCACAACAATTTAGCTGAGTCGCTGGTTAAGTTGGAACGGTGGGAAGAAGCTGTAAATGCTTACCGCAAGGCGATCGAATTAAATCCAGATTTTAGCTGGTCTCACAACAATTTAGCAGACGTGCTGCTGAAGTTGGAACGGTGGGAAGAAGCTGTAGAGTCTTACCGGAAAGCAACAGAATTAAATCCAGATTTCAGTTGGTCGCACAACTATTTAGCTGACGCGCTGATTAAACTGGGAAGGTGGGAAGAGGCAATTTCGGCTTACCAAAGGTCGATCGAACTCAATCCCGACCATTTTTGGTCGCACAACAATTTAGCAGAAGCGCTGCTGAATTTGGAACGGTGGGATGAGGCGGTTGTTGCGTACCGGCGTGCTAACGAAATCAATCCGAATTTCTTCTGGTCGCAGAGCAAGTTGGGCGACGTGTTGCTAGAAATGGAAAGGTGGGAGGAAGCGATCGAGGTTTACCGGCGCGCAGCAGAGTTGAATCCTGATTTTCCTTGGACTTATTACAACATGGGAACGGCTTTTGAGAAGCTGGAACGGTGGGATGAGTCGATCGCCGCTTACCGCCATGCTGTGCAAATTCAGGCGGATTTGCCGTGGATTTCGCAAAAGTTGGCTGATGCTTTGAGGATGCGATCGCAGTGGGATTTGCGGGATGCGATGGGTTTGTACCGGCGGGCGATTGAGGAGAATCGTGATGACGTGCAGTTGTATCACAAGGCGCTGGAGATTGCGCCGAATGATGCTGACCTTTATGTTGGGTTGGCTGATGCTTTGGTGCGGAAGAATTGGCCGGATGGGGCGATCGTCTTTTATCAGATGGCTTTGCAGATTCGGCCGGACGATCGGGCTATTTCTGAGCGGTTAGAAGAGGTGTTAAAAAAAAAGGGTGTAAGTAGGGCGGCGGAAAAAAGCGAGCGCGCTGTTCACGGACATTCTGGAAGTGCGATCGAACACAGCCCTGGGATAGCTGCCGAGTATCACGAATTAGGGGCGTCTCTGCAAGAAGAAGGTAAATTTGCCGAGGCTGTGGCCGCCTACCGCAAAGCAATTGCAATTAATCCCAATTACTTTGGAACTCACCACAATTTAGGCGATGTCCTGAAATGGATCGGTAAAGTTGATGAGTCTATTAAAAGCTATCAGAAAGCGGCAGAACTGAATCCAAATTTCGTTTGGTCGCACCACAACTTAGCGGATGTATATCAACAAGAAGGTCGGCTTGATGAAGCTGTTGCTGCTTATCGGAAAGCGATAGAGGTTGCTCCTGACTTTGGCTGGTCGTACCACAATTTAGCAAAAACTTTAGCTAAACAAGACAAGCTTTCAGAAGCTCTGGAAGCTTATCAGACGGCGAGCAAACTAGATCCGAAACTTTTTGGTTTGGATTATCAAAACTTGCGAGATTCGCTATTCCTCGGTCAAGACCCAGCTTACACGAAGTGGCGCGCTAAGAACAGCCCCAGAGAAGCTGATTTGCGGAAAATGGCGCAAACATTAGAAATATTTAACTACAAGCCGCTGATTAGTATTGTCATGCCGGCTTACAATACGCCAGAAAATTATTTGCAGGAGGCAATAGAATCAGTTCTCAATCAGATATATCCTTATTGGGAATTGTGCATTGCGGATGACGCATCAACCGCGCCTCATGTCAAGCAAATTTTGCAAGAATATGCAGCCAAAGATAGCCGGATCAAAGTAGCTTACAGAACCAAAAACGGTCACATTTCTCACTGTTCTAATTCTGCTTTGGAGTTGGCGACGGGTGAATTTGTATCTTTGCTAGACCACGACGATACACTGACACCAGAGGCGTTGTATGAAGTGGTGCTGTTGCTGAACAGGCACCCGGAAGCGGACATGATTTATTCAGATGAAGATAAGATTTATCAGGATCGGGAACTGATAAATCCTTTCTTCAAGCCAGAATGGAGTCCGGATTCATTTTTATCTCGGATGTACACTTGCCATTTGGGAACTTACAGGCGATCGCTAATTAATGAAATCGGCGGTTTTAGAGCTGGTTTTGAAGGAGCTCAGGATTACGATCTGGTTTTGAGGTTTACAGAAAAAACTGACAAAATATTTCACATCCCTAAAATTCTTTACCACTGGAGAATGCACGCAGGTTCGGCTGCTGGCGGTGTAGAGGCTAAACCCTATGCCTATGATGCAGGGCAAAAAGCTTTGCAAGAGGCGATCGAACGCAGGGGCGAACCGGGGAAAATTGAAGGCGTTCCCTATTTTTTGGGACACTTTATTGCACGCTACAAAATTGCGGATTACAAGCGGGTCAGCATCATTATTCCGACGCGGGATTTGGGCGATGTTTTGGACAATTGCTTGGAGTCTATCTTTACTAAGAGCGTCTACCCCAACTACGAAGTTATCGTCATCGATAACGGCAGTCAAGAGCAACACACGGCGGAAATTCTGGCTAAATGGACGGCTAAGGAATCAGCGAGGTTTAAAAGTTATCGACTCGATATTCCGTTCAATTTCTCTAAGATTAACAACTACGCTGCTAGCAAAGCGGAGGGAGATTACTTGCTGTTCTTGAATAACGATACAGAGGTAATTACTCCCGATTGGATTGACGGGATGGTTGAACAAGCTCAGAGAAGCTCGATCGGGGCTGTGGGCAATTTGTTGATATATTCAGATAACAAAATCCAGCACGCGGGAGTGGTGATGGGACTCGGCGGCGGAGTTGCAGGTCACAGTTATTACCATATGCCGCGATCGATACCAGGCTATTTCGGGAATGTGGTAGGCATGAACAATGTTTCAGCGGTAACTGCTGCGTGTTTAATGTGTCGCCGCGAAGTATTTGAAAGTGTTGGGGGGTTTGACGAAGAACTAACAGTGGCGTACAATGATGTGGATTTGTGTTTGAAAATGCTAGAGAAAGGGTACCGAAATATTTACCTGCCTCATGTAGTTCTCTACCACCACGAATCTAAAAGCCGGGGTTACGAAGACTCGCCGGAAAAGAAAGAGCGGCTGAGGAAGGAATCGAAGCTAATGGAAAGCAGGTGGCAAAAATATATTGACAATGACCCTTACTACAGCCCTCATTTAACCAGAGCTTGTCAAGACAGCGGTATCAGATTGGAGGACGAGAATTGGCGGCCGACGAATTAAGAACATCCCCATGAGTTTAGGGTGTCAACTTAAGCCTAAATCCCTCTGTATCTCAGGTTTGTATCGAAGTCTAGATCCCCCTAAATCCCCCTTAATAAGGGGGACTTTGAACACTCTTGTCCCCCCCTTATTAAGGGGGCTAGGGGGGATCGAGGGGTTGGAAAACACACCCTAGGCTGTACCGATGACTCGCATACCCACAAGCTACTTATAAACCCCCATCGACCAAGCTAAAAAAAGGAAATATACGGTACAAAATTATGAATAACTCATTACAAGTGCATGAAGAGACTGCTTCTAATTATTTTCACAAAGGCAACCTCCTGAAACAGTCTGATAAATTAGAGGAAGCCGCCGCCGCCTACCAGCGATGTACGGAACTCAACCCGGAATTTTCTTGGTATCACCACAATTTGGGTGAAGTTTTGGCGAAATTGGGGCAGCGGGATGGGGCGGAGAAAAGTTACCGCAGGGCCTGCGAACTTAACCCGAATTCGGCTTGGTCTTGGCACAATTTAGGGGAGGTTTTGGAACAGCAGGGAAATCTAGATGAAGCCGTGGCTGCGTACCGCAAATCCGTGGAAATATATCCAGATTTCTACGAGTTTCACAATAGTTTAGGGAAGGCTTTGTGCTTGCAAGGTCAACTGGATGAATCAGTAAGTTGTTTGCGAAGAGCGATCGAGCTTGACTCGGAATCGGCTTTGCCTTACCAAAATTTGTGGGAGGCTTTGGCAAGACAGGGAAGGGTTGATGAAGGGATTGAGTGCTTGCGTCATGCGATCGATCTAAATCCAGGTGATGGGGAATTGTACCTGAAGTTGGCAGAGGCTTTGCAGGGTAAGAATGAATTAGCAGAAGCGGTGGGTTATTACCGAAAGGCGATTCAGTTAAAACCAGATTTCCATTGGCTTTACTATAAATTGGGAACGGCTTTATCGGCACAGGGTCAATGGGAGGAGGCGATCGCGGCTTACAGCAACGCCGCTGAGTTGGAACCGAGTTCGGGGATCGTCCACCACTATTTGGGGCATACTTTGTCGATCGTGCAGCGGTGGGAGGAGGCGATCGAATCTTATCGGAAAGCGCTTCAGATCGCACCTGACTCCGCGATCGTTTACCAGCATTTGGGCGATGCTTTGGCGAAACTGCAAAAGTGGGAAGAATCTGTCGATGCCTACGGCAAATCGGTTCAGTTTGAGCCGAATTCGTTGGAGGCTCAGGATCATTTGGGGTTTGCTCTATATCAGTTGGGGCGGTGTGATGAGGCGATTGTTGCGTATCGTAAAGCTTTGGAAGTCGCCCCCTTTTCGGATGTTGTTAATTTTCATTTAGCAGATGCTTTAAGACAGCGAGGAACTCAGCCGGATTTAGATGAGGCTTACAAATACTACAACCAAGCCATTGAAAGTAATCCCAATAATTTAGATATTTATCACAAAATGTTAGCTCTTAAGCCACAAGATGTTCAACTATATATTAAACTATGCGAGGCTTTGGAAAAACAAAATCAATGGCAAAAAGCACTTGTTTTATACAAAATGGGACTCGTGCTTCATCCAAGTAATAAAATTTTTTTATTAGCAATTGAACGAATTTTAGATCGATCAAATAAATTACTTACTAAACGAGGTAATACTTTATCCATATCCCCAAATATGGTTTATGAGCAAAGTTTGAAGAATAAATTGCAATACCAGGTAGTATCTACTAGCCCTGATGATGTTTATGCACAATGGCTGAGAGAAAATAGCCTTCGATTAGCAGATTTCCATCGCATGGTAGATATAGTCCAAGCTCTCAAGTATCAACCTCTAGTCAGTATTATTATGCCAGTTTATAATACACCTGAGTTGTTTCTGAGAGAATCAATTGAGTCTGTGCTCGCTCAAGTTTATAATAACTGGGAACTTTGTATTGCAGACGATGCTTCTACCTTACCGTACGTCAAGCAAGTTTTAGAAGAATATTTAGCTAAAGACCCTCGAATAAAAGTTGCTTTTAGAAATGAGAATGGTCACATTGCTGCTTGCTCAAATACAGCTTTAAATCTAGCAACGGGTGAATTTGTCTCATTCCTAGATCATGATGATGTTCTGACACCGGATGCCCTGTATGAAATAGCCTTATTGCTAAATCGTCATCCCGAAGCTGATATGATATATTCGGATGAAGATAAGCTTGATGAACAAGGGCAACGTACTCAACCATACTTTAAACCTGATTGGTGTCCTGATTTATTTTTATCACAGATGTACACTTGTCACTTTAGTGTATATCGGCGTAACTTAGCAACTCAATTAGGTGGTTTTCGACTTGCCTATGCTGGTTGCCAGGATTACGATTTAGCTCTCAGATTGACTGAAAAAACGAACAAGATTTTTCATATTCCTAAGATTCTTTATCACTGGCGAATTCATCCCCAGTCGGCAGCTAGTGGTATCAGTGCCAAACCTTATGTTTACGAATTAATTGAAAAATTATTAGCGGAAACAATTTCTCGCAGAGGCGAAAACGGGAGAATAATTGAAGTACCTGGATTTCCAGGTAATTATACGATTCGCTACTCAATTCAAACTTACAAAAAAGTAAGTATAATTATCCCCACAAAAAACCTCGGTACGCTTCTCAATCAGTGTCTTAAATCAATCTTTGAAAAAAGCACCTATCCAACTTATGAAGTAGTTGTAATTAATAATGGTAGTGATGAGGCAGAAGCAGCTTCTGTAATTTCCTTTTGGCAAATTCAGGAACCAAAGAGATTTAAGTGTTATGATTTAGATATTCCTTTCAACTACTCTAAAATCAATAACTACGCTGTAAGTAAGGCACAAGGCGACTACCTTTTATTTTTGAATAATGATACGGAAGTGATTACACCGGACTGGATTGAGGGAATGGTTGAGCAAGCCCAAAGAGCGAGTATAGGGGCTGTGGGTGCTTTATTGCTATACCCAGATGGTTTGATTCAGCACGCTGGAGTCGTGCTAGGAATTGGCGAGGTAGCAGGTCACACTCATCACGGATTTGATTCTAAGCATCCAGGGTATTTTGGGAAAATTATTCTTGCGAACAATTACTCCGCAGTGACAGGCGCTTGCTTAATGTGCCGGAGAGAAGTTTTTGATGAAGTTGGAGGGTTTGATGAGCAAATTGCTGTTGCCTATAATGATGTAGATCTTTGCTTGAAAATGAGACAGCATGGTTACTATAATATTTACCTGCCTCATGTTGTTCTATATCACTATGAGTCAAAAACTCGTGGTTATGACGATACTCCAGAAAAACGAGATCGTTCTCGGCAAGAATCTAAGATTATACATCAGAGGTGGGGAGAAGTTATTGAAAATGACCCTTGCTATAATCCCAATTTAACTAAGGCAAAGCGAGACTATGGTTTAAATATTCTTTACACAACCCTTGTGGAAATTGTGTCTGTAAGTCTATATGAAAATTCTCCTTTGTTATGGGGAGGGGCCATTGATTCACCTGTACCTGGAAAACGGTTTTATGATAATTTCGTTGGAATAAGAGGCTGGGTTGTAGGTAAAAATCATCGTGTTGTTGCAGTTGAAGCAATTAGGAATGGTGAAGTGATTCAGGAAAATTATGTTAACTTGTGTCGCCCAGATGTAGCCAAGGTATATCCAATCTCAGAAGAAGAATATAGCGGTTTTTCGTTAACAGTAAAGGTAGCCTCAGTAATGGGTGATACTGAAATAATCTTGCAAGCTGTTTTTGAAGATGGAAGCCGTGTTTTATTAGGAAAAGTACAGTTACGATTGGATATACTCAACTAATAAGCTGTTACGCAGTTAACCTGCTTATCGCTCGAAGGGCTGTTTCAAGTAGCACAGGCAAGATGCCTGTGCTACTTGAGTCAATTTAGATGCACAGACAGGCAGCTTACGCATTATTGATTGCTTCTAAATTCTCTTTAACTAAGGAATCAATCAGTTTTTTCCACTCTTGTGAATTAGTCAAAGATTCTATATCTAAATCAGAACCATTGTCAGCAAAAAACTGATTAATTATTTTTACCCAACTTAACACTATTTCAGTTGGCAGTAAAGATGTGTAGTTTCGAGATTGGTTTAAATATTGAGCCATCTGTTCCCGATCGTCTTTGTAGTAAGCATAGGCAGCTTTTTCTACTATAAATTTATAGTAACTATTAGTTGGAGATTGATGTATTCTTCCTAAAGGCTTATGTAATTGATTTAACAATTGTTCAAGTTCTGCTTGAGTCTGATGGACTTGAGATTGCGACTGCTGTAATTCTTTTTCAAGTTGATGAATATGAGAGTGTAAATTTTCTAAGCCTTGGTTAGCAGAATGTAGTTGCCCGTGAATTTTAGTTTGGTTAACCACCCCAAAAATGTCTTGATGTTTTGCTAATTTGATTAAAAAAGTGTAAAAGTCTAGTGAAAAATTATCGCTTAAGTTTTGAACTAATTTTTGGCTGTCAGGTAATTGGTATAAAATTTGAAAACAAAAGTTTCTATGAGATGGACGATCTACCCAAAATGCTAGAACAGCCATAAAAAAAGATGCTAGCTCACTATCTACCGTATCTGTCCCTTTTAGGCAGCAAGTCAAAAATTTTTCTAATTCAGTGTCTAATACCGTTTTCTCCCTGCCAATGTACATCTGATCGAGTGTATCAGGGGTAAATATTTTACGAAAATTATCAATTACTACAGGATTAAGATAGTGCTTCAACACCTCAGTCAGTTCTAAGTAATGGAGGCTATGAGTTTCTGGTTTACCAGCACTTCCCTGATTATCGTGAACGCGGAATTTAACCAATTTTTCTGGTATGATATAAAACTCGTACTTCAGACAAAGGCGTATCCAGAAATCAAAGTCTAATAGTAAGGCAAATTTCTCATTAAAGAAACCAAGATCTTCTTGACATTGCTTTCGTATTAAGCCGCTGGGATGGCATAAACAGTTATCGTTTAAAAAGAAATTTCTTAGCCAAGCAAATCTACTTGTTTGATTAGGTCGATCGAATATTCCTTGATAAGCTGTTTTTCCACTAAAAGGATTTCCATCTTTATCAATAATTTCAGCATAACTAAACACAGCGCCTATGTGAGGGTTTTTGTCTAAGAATTGGATTTGCTTTTCTAGTTTATCTGGTAAAAAAGCATCATCGGAGTTTAAAAGTGATATAAATTCACCTTTAGCATTTCTGATACTATTGTTCATTCCTCCACAGTGTCCTTGATTTTTTGGCAAGCGAAGCAGCTTAACCCGACTATCAGAGGTGAATTTTTTGATCGCAAGATTTGTTCCATCTGTAGAACCATTATCTGTAATAACAAGTTCAAAGTCTTGATAAGTTTGTCGCAATACGCTTTGAACTGCCTCTTCTACATATTTTTCATCATTGTATGCTGGCATAACAACTGATACTCTAGGCATGAAAATTAGACTCCTTAATTTTTCATTTTTTTTATGAAACTCATTTAATCTTAACCAAGCATTCTTACTGATTAAGATAACCTAAGTTTCCACCAGTTTATCGTTTGCTCTAAACCTGTAGCCAAATCATAGTTGTGAAACAAACCTACTTCCTTAGATAAACGGGTAGCATCTGTAACCACTCAAGGTGGCTTTTCTATGTACTATTTTTGGGCGACCACACAAAAACAACTTCCATGAGGGTGGTCGGGCGCTTCAAAACTAATCGCAATATCTCGAAACCCAAAATATTGCAAACACAAACAAAGATCTTCTCTATTCATCCAGTTACTGAAAGAGTTATTCCCGCCACAAAAACTTAGGTTATCAATCAACAGAGCGTTTTGATATTCTTGGCGGTAGAGAGTATGTTTAAAGCCTTGGTATTCTGTTGGAATACCAGATGAAAATTTTGGAGATAGATAAGGACAGGTTTGGAACATCTCAGGGGAGTAATAATGAGTCCACATGAAAACTACATCTGATACCTCAGAGATCAAAAAGATTAACTCGGCTGGATTCACCATGTGGTAAAGTACCCCACTAGCTAAGCAAATATCAAATTTCCCTGGATTTGTCCGCAGATATTCTACAAAATCTCCGCATAAAAACTGACTCCGTTTCAAACCCAGCAATTCTTTAATAATTAAGCATTTTAAATAGGCTCGTGTGTTTGACTCAATTGCTGTTATTGAATCTGCTCCTAGTGTCTCCATCATATACGTATGTCCTGCTTCTAGCGGACCTAACTCAAGGATTTTTTTGCCTTTTACTGTTTCTTCTCCCCCAACTTGTTCAACAGACCATAAGATACGAGAATCTTCAAATAGTGGAATTGTGCCAGCTTGTAGATCTGAAAAACTTCCAGGCAACTTAGAAGACCATTCACCTTTAAAAATATCCAGTGCATTTTGGGGAGTTGGTCCTACTTTGACAAAAGAATCAAGTATATTCATAAACTCTATCCAGACTTTTTTGTAGTTATACAGAAATATTACAGTGAACCATGTTATAGCCTAGAAAACCTTGTCCTTCCTCAAGATCGAGTTATTTGTACGTGAAGGAAGGATCTTCAGCCATATTTGGCGCTCATAGGATTATATCATAGTTCACTACAAACTTTCTTTAAGTTGCTGCAACTTCATTTGAGATTCTTTTAACTTTTCCCGACCAGATTGAACCAATAATTTCGATCGCTCTATATCTTGGTTAACTTTTGATTCCAATGCGACCATATACTCAGCATGAGATAATTTCCTTCTGATTCTAATTGTCCCTAAGCTCACCTTCGTACCATTAGATAACACCGCTTCTAAAGCTATCTCTCCCTCTCCCTCAAACAATCCCAGTTCTGTCAACTCCAGTTGGCTAGGCGCTAAACTAGAAGAAAAACCAGAATTTTCCGGATCAGAAGCATCGGGGTAATTCTTGGCCACATCCAAACGGATTTGGTCAACAGGAATGGCTTGGACTAAACTTTTCCCATTCAAAACATGGACTTCTTTTACTTTTAACTTTTTCGCCAATACCCAACCTGTAACTGGTAAGTTGTCAGCATCACTGACATACCCTATTAATGGGTTATCAATACTAAAACCCCATAACATATCAGCAGGACTGGGTTTAGGACTAACATCTAATACTTCTACAAAAACATCTTGATCTAGTGCCATATTTGAAACCTCTATTAATTTACAAAGCTATTTTACTCTGAACTGGTAGATGCTGGCGACCTATTACTTATTACTTAGGTATCATTCCATTACCACCTGCTAAAATACTGAGTTTAGCAGGCGATCGTCTCACTGCTTGGCGAACTAGCTGTTGCCATTGAGCTAAGTTAGTCAAGGAATAGGTATCTAATTCAGTACCTTGGGCCGAAGCAAAGCGACTAAAATTTTCAATCCAGTCTATCATGGCTTGTGCCCGTGACAAGGAGGCATGACCTAAAGACTGTTGTAAATAGTTTGCCATTTGATCGTAATTACCGCCGTGATAGGCTTGCCACGCTTGCCATACTAAAGTTTTATACTTAGATACGCCCCCTTCACTTACTTGACTATCATTAAAAGTTTGCCAAGATTTGAGTTGTTCTATCTCTAATTGACTTGCTTTTAACTGAGACTGATAATTCGCTAATGCAATTTCAGATTCTACCAGATTTTGGTACATTTTATTGAGTTTTTGCTTAGAGGTATTTGCATCATCCTGTTTACTGGACAATAACTTTTCTATAGCTTGTTGTAACTCGTCTATATGACTTTGGGATTCTTGCAAAAGTAACTCTAATTGTTCTGATTCCTGTTGAATATTGTTTCTGACCGCCTCTAGCTGGATAATTATTTCTTGCTTTTCCGTCTCTAGCTGGATAATTATTTCTTGCTTTTCGGTGATTATTGCTCCATTTTGTTTGGTTTGTTGGTCAATCCTACTTAATTCTTCAATCACATGATAATACTCAGATTGATAACGCTTTAGTTCAGTTTGATTTTGATGTAAATGCGCTCGAACTTTCTGTAATTCCAATTGAGTTTCTTCATAACGACCCTGATAATCTGTTAAAATAGATTCCGTTTGCTTGAGTTGTTGCTGATAATTTTTAATTGATGCTTCTGCTTCCTTGATGCTAGTGTGAAACTGCTCTTTTAGTTGTTCTATTTCATTTTGATATTGATGAAGTGCATTTTCAGATTGGTGGTATTTATTTTGATATTCATTAGCATCAATTTGAGCCTGTTGTAGCTGGGTATGAGATTCCAGATATTTATCTTCATTGTTCCTCGCTATAGCCTCAAATTTTTCAATGTGAGTTTCATATTCACTCAAAAGTGCCTCTGCTTGGTGCAATTCATTTATAACTTTTTCTTGTGAATCAATGTGAGTTTCAAACTGCTCTTTTAATTTCTGTAATTCTGCTTGAGATTCCAAGTATTTATTTTGATACTCGTGTTGATCTGCTTGATATTCTTGCAATTTGGTCTGAGCTTCCAAATATTTATCATTATAATTTACAGCGATAACTTCCACTTCTCCCAACTCAGTTTTATATCCTCTTAAAACATCCTCAAGTTGATACAACTGATTTCGCAAATCATTGACAAAGTGATGAAGTTTTTGCTGATATTGCTCCAGTTGACTTACCTTTGTTTGCTCTTGTTTTAGTTCTGTGTGACATTCCTCTAAAACTGATTCTGCTTGATGGAGTTGGCTTTGAGAAAGCTCTAACAAAGATTCAATTTCCGCTCTTTTAGATTGATATTCGGCTGCAACATCCTCCGTCTGATTCAGTTGAGATTGGTATTGTCGTAAGAGATCCTCACTCTGTTGCAGTTGAGACTGGGATTGTTCTAGTTTCACCTGAGTAGCGTGTAGTTGAGACTGAGATAGTGTATTTCCCTCTTGAATAGCATGCACTTGAGACTGGGATTGCTCGATTTGAACTTGTAGTGCTTTATTCTCTGTTTCCAACTTGCGGATATTCGTCCAATCCTGAAAAGCCCAAATTCTATAAGGACTGGCATTAATCTTTTCCAACCATGAAAAATCAGGCTCGCATTGCGGTTGCCACGCCCTAGCTTCCAACTCCTGATACATCTGTATTGCTTCCGGAAAATAATGGGCAACCACACTAGGTCGATAACTATCCAAACTCAGTTGTTGCAATAAGGGTGGTTCATAAATATTTGCACCACTATAAATCAAATTAGTCTGCAACTTTTGATTAACTGATTCAATATACTTATCGGTTGCACCGATAATATTATTCAGGCTGGCTAAATGGCTTCGATCGGGAAATCGATGATAGCAATTTAATATCTTTCGATTATAGTGTAACCATATTTTAATCGCCATATCTGGCTGAGATTGAAATATATGATCCCCACGTCTGTATAGAGAATCTATTACCTCCCAAGGATAACGATAGATAAAAATAAACTTAGCTTCCGGTAATAATTCAGCCCAAAAATCTAAAAATAAAGTTGTACGTGGTTCTTTCCATCCCCAAATTAGACTCAAATTATTTTTTTTAATAATTTCTTTAGCTTTTTCAACAAATCTCTCCTCTACATCTATTTTTTCTTGCAATGTCCAACCAGCAGAGTTAATTCCTTGAGACTCCAAAACTGCCATGTGAAAATGATAAAAATCTTGATTCTCATAATGTCCCTTAATATTTCCTACATTGGGCGATAATAACTTACGACCAATATAGACACCCGCGCTTTGCAAAATAGCTGCTGTTAGAGAGCTACCTGAGCGGTGCATACTAGCAATAATTAGTACATTTGACTGAGTTTGATTTAGCATTTTGGTGAACTGTCTTGAGAATATATGGTTTAAAGTTTAGGAGAGAATTTAAGGAAGCCAATGGGCTAACTATTTTCCGTATACCATAAAGTCTTATGACTACGAATAATATCGGTTTTTCCACCCAATTATAGCTTGTTCAATTCCCATATCTAAACTAAATTGAGGCTTCCATTCCACCTCATTAGATAAACGACTTACATCAGCCACTAACAAAGGTGTTTCTTTCGCAGCAGACGGAATAGCGCCTAACTGCACTAAATCCGATCGCCCGATTATATCTGCTATTTGATAAACAACATCTTTAATCGCGATGGGCTGTCCCGATCCAATATTAACAGATCCCGTCACCTCACTGTCCAAAAGAGCCACAAAAGCATCAGCCACATCCTGTACATACATAAAATCCCGGATTTGATTACCGTGAGAGCAGCGAGCAGGCTCTCCCTTTAACAGAGAAAGAATCACTGAAGAAACCAGCCGATTTGGGTACTCGCAAGCACCGTAGGGAAAGAAAATACGTCCCCAAGCACTGCTGAGACTTGTCGTCTCACAATAGCAACTTACTATCTCCTGCAAAGCATTTTTACAAATACCGTAGGGAGTATCTGGATTTCTCGGCGTGACAAATTCCGAGCAATAACCATATTTCCAATCATACTCCGCGCAAGTCCCACCCATCACTACTCGATCGCCCCCTTGCTCTCGAAATTGCCTCAACAATTCCAAACTTGCCTGCACCCACAAAAAGTTATCCTCAGATTTCCAGTATTGTCCCGGTAAAGTATAACACCAGGCAAAATGCAGCAAATGTGTAGCTTTTACTTGACAAACTAACTCCCTAATGGATGTAGAGTCTAACAAATTTGCCAGATGCCAAGTACAATCCGAATTGACAGTCGGCAAAGTCTTAGAAGCAACAGCATGAACCTCAAACCCGCGTTCCACCAGCGTCTTTAGCGAGTGTCTGCCAACAAAACCCCCTGCCCCCGTAACCAGGACTTTTTTCATAGCACAAAATCGGGGAAATTGCGATCTTTTTCCGAAATTACGCGCTGAGATATCTCCGGCCAATCCATACTAAAAGTTGGATCATCCCACCGCACTCCCCTTGCTAATTCAGCATAATAAAATTCCGACATCTGGTAAAAAACCTCAGTATTATCTGCCAAAGTTTGACAGCCATGAGCCATACCTTCAGGAATATATATCATCTTGCGATTTTCCGAGTTTAGCTCTACTGCAAACCACTCTTTAAAAGTACGAGAATCGGGACGCAAATCTATAATTACATCATAAATTCCGCCTTTGATACATCTAACCAACTTCGCTTCCGCGTGAGGTTTAGTCTGGTAGTGCATCCCACGCAAAGTACCTTTCTTCAAGTTAAAAGAAATATTGCACTGCACTAGATTAGGATTCAAACCATGTTCTGCAAACTCCTTTTGACACCAACTGCGGGCAAAAAATCCCCTCTCATCTGCTACAGGTTCTACCTCAATAACATAAGCTCCCTTAAGCTTTGTTTCAGTAAACTTCACCCTATCACCTCCACTTGAGGAATCAGCACCACAAACTTACCTCCCCACTCGCGGATATAATCCATCTGACTTACTATCTCATCCTTGATGTTCCAAGGCAAGATCGCCAAATAATCTGGCTTAGTCTCCCGAATTTTATCTGGATGATATATCGGAATCTGAGTTCCAGGCAAAAACAAACCCTGCTTGTGCGGGCTTAAATCGACCGTATAATCAATCAAATCCGTGCGGATACCGCAATAGTTCAGCAGCGTATTAGCCTTCGCCGGCGCACCGTAGCCCGCAATTGATTTGCCCTGGTTTTTGGCATCAATTAGGAAACTGAGCATTTGGCGCTTCGTAGACTTAACCTGTTCGCAAAATCCTACATAAATTTCAATCTGATTTAACCCTGCTTGCAGTTCCTTAGCTTTTAGTTGGGAAATGCGATCGCCAACTGCTATACTATCAAAATCCTCATGCCTCCCGTAAATCCGCAGAGAACCGCCGTGCGTCTGTAATTCCTCCACATCAAACAAAGTTAAACCGTGACTTGCAAAAACCTTCTCAACCGTCAACAGCGAAAAATAAGAGAAATGCTCGTGGTAAATCGTGTCAAACAGATTGTCTTGAATTAATTGCAATACATGAGGAAACTCCATTGTCAATATGCCATCTGGTTTCAGGGTAATTTTCATCCCCGCCACAAAATCGTTCAAGTCAGGCACATGAGCCAACACATTATTTCCCAGCAACAAATCTGCCTGTTTGCCTTGTGAAACCAACTCTTTAGCGGTTTCTACGCCAAAAAACTTTACTAAAGTTGGAATCCCTTTTTCCTCAGCTACTTTTGCCACATTTGCAGCAGGTTCAATCCCTAATACAGGAATTCCTTTCTGCTGAAAATACTGGAGTAAGTAGCCATCATTGCTAGCGAGTTCAATTACCTGACTGGTTTCGTCAAATCCAAACCTCTGCACCATCAACTCTGTGTATTTCTGAGCATGGCGCAGCCAAGAGTCTGAATAAGAAGAAAAATAAGCATACTCACTGAAGATACTATCTGGTGATTCAAACTCTTCTAACTGCACTAAAAAACAATTACCGCAGACATAAGTATGAAGCGGATAGAATTTCTCTGCACAATTCAGATGTTCTTGAGATATAAAAGCATTCGCCAGCGGCGACATCCCCAGATTTACAAAAGTATGATCCAATGGGTGACTGCAAAAACGACATTTAGATGGCACCGAATTAGCCCCCTTGACTATCAAATAAGAGAAAGAAAATTAAAACCCGAGTCACAGAAATCCTCAATCACACGCTGATGACACAGGTGTTTTCCTCCATCAAAAAGTTTTTATACCATTCAATTGTTTCTTGCAACCCTTCTTCTAGAGGATACTTAGACTCCCAACCGAGCATTTTTCGCGCCTTATCTGCCGAGAGGTACTGATGTTTGATTTCATTCTTCGCCCGGTTCAATACGACAGGCTCTAAATGAGTCTTGTCCATCAATTTCAAAACCTTATCTACCATGCCCCGCACAGAAATTTGCAACTCGTTGCTAAAATTAAACGCCTCTCCCAAAACTTCTTCCCTGTCCATTTGCTCAGCCAAATGGAGATAAGCTAAAACCCCATCCTTCGCATAGAAATAGTCCCGAATAAAAGTGCCATCACTGCGGATAACTACCGGCTTGTCTCGTAATGCCGAGCGAATTGTAGACGGAACAATGCGATTAAAATTTAAGTCTCCGCCGCCGTAAAAGTTGCCGCAGCGAGTAATGCACACGGGCAAACCATAACTGACGTAGTAAGCGCGACTGATTAAATCAGCACAGCTTTTAGAAACATCGTAAGGGTGTTCTCCTTGCAGCGGAGTTGTTTCGCTGTAAGGTAACACTAGCTGGTCTCCATAGGCTTTATCGCTGGATGCTATGACAATTCGGCTCACACCTCCAACGCGACGACAAGCTTCTAGAATATTCCAAGTGCCTTTAATATTCGTTTCAAAAGTTGCCAATGGCTCTCTATTTGCAACTCCCACAATTGTCTGAGCTGCTAAATGAAACACCGTATCTACTTCATACTCATTAATCGCTCGTTCTACCGTTGACAAATCTTCTACACAACCGCGAACGATATTAATTTGCCGATACCACTCTCCAGCATAAAGTCGGGATTGCGGCACCAAGTCACGGACTAATCCCGTTACCAAGGCTCCTCTTTCCAGCAACTCAGCCACTAACCAGTTACCCAAAAGGCCAGTGCAGCCAGTTACCAACACAGATCGATCGCGCCAAAATTCACTCATTCCCACACCCTCCAAGGAGCCTCTCCATTATCCCAAAGTTCATTCAAATACTTATACTCGCGGTAAGTATCCATCGCAAAAAAGAAACCTTTGTGGCGGTACGCCATCAATTGTCCCTGGCTCGCTAACCGTTCTAGTGGCTCTCGCTCCAAAAAACAATCATCCCCGCTCAAATCCTCAAATATGCTGCGGTGAAGTACCAAAAATCCTGCACTAGCCCAGCCATCTATTTGAGGTTTTTCGGTGAATTCCAGAACTTTGCCTTGGTTGTCCACCTCTAAAATGCCATATCGAGATATCGGACGCACTGTACTAACAGTTGCCAGCTTACCATGAGACTTATGAAAATCCAACAGCGCCCCAATATTGATATCAGCAACTCCATCACCGTAGGTCACCATAAAGGTATCATCAGTAATGTATTTCTCTACACGTTTCACCCGCCCCCCAGTCATGGTGTCTGGCCCTGTTTCCGCCAGTGTCACCTTAAAATCTTGCTCGCGGTGTTCCTCGTGATAGGTAATCTGATTTTGGCGGCCCAGGCAAATAGTAAAATCATTATTCATAGCTTCATAATTGAGGAAATACTCCTTAATCATGTTGCCGCGATAGCCCAAACATACAATAAAGTCCCGGAAACCGTAATGGGCATATGTCTTCATAATGTGCCATAGAATCGGATGCCCGCCCACATCAACTAAGGGCTTGGGACGAAATTCTGTTTCTTCTCGGAGACGTGTCCCCAAACCGCCGGCTAATATAACTACTTGCATTGTTTCACATTTTTAAAATGGTAAATAATTTTCAGTCCCTAGTTGCCCAGACACAAGCTACTGCCACAAATCTTTTTGAGGAGTCTACCACAACTTCGGGGGAATTTTGCCCGATCGCCCCAATGAACTCCAAATGAACTCAAGCCGTTGCCTTGCCAAGGATATCAGACTTCATGCCTCTAAGGATGTTCCCGCAGGCACTAGGTATTATAGACAAGCCGCCCCCAAGCCCTAAGCCATCGAGCTTAACAATAGATATTACCCCAAAAATCAACACAGGAAGCCGATCGCACTCAATCGATCGACCAACACGCGCGATCGACCAACACGCGCGATCGGGTAAACTAGAAAGGTCGATCGGGCTGTATCCTTGTAACGTTGAGTCAAAGCCCAACCTCAGCATCAGAGCAAAGAGCTAGACTGAGTACAGAAAAAAGAGTAACTTAAAGTCGCTCCAGAGCGAGCAACTTTTTAATCATGGAGGTTAACTGTGGATTTTCAGCAAGTACGAAAAGACATTGCTTTTCAATACCTCAAGGGCGAGGGGATAGAAGTAGGAGCCCTTCATGCCCCTCTTCAAGTCCCTGAAGCCGTCAAGGTTCATTACGTCGATAGAATGTCTGTAAGCGATTTGAGGAAGCAATACCCAGAGTTAGGGGGACTAGATTTAGTAGAGGCGGACATTGTAGATAATGGTGAAACTCTCTCATCCATAGCTGACAACTCTTGGGATTTTGCGATCGCCAATCACATGATAGAACACTGTCAAAATCCGATCGGGGCGCTGGAAAACTTCTTGAGAGTTATTAAACCGGGAGGGCTTGTATATCTGGGCGTGCCGGACAAACGCTATACATTTGATATCGGTCGCCCCCTGACTACCCTAGACCACCTAATTCGGGACTACAAAGAAGGGCCGGAATGGTCGAAGCTAGGTCATTACGACGAGTATGTCAGGCTAGTTGACAAATTTCCTGAAGAACAAGTGGCGGGACGGATGCAGCATCTACTAGATATAGATTACAGCATTCATTTTCACGTTTGGACAGCAGAGACTTTCCCCGAATTGCTCGCATACTGTCAAGAAAAGCTCTCTCACCGTTTTGAGATACAACACTTGCATGAAAATTTTGGGGAACTGATTGTGATTCTCAGAAAAATGCCAGAACCCAAAAATTAGGAGCCCAAAGTTTTTAGGCGCTGTGGCAGATCAAGTGCGTTCGCCCTTTCAAAAGATCGACCTATTAGAATTAAATGCACCCCTAGCAAAACAAAAATTTATGGAAGTTCTCGATAATTATATAAAGTCAGCACCGAACAGCCAAAACGCACTGGATATTTTTAAAGGTGAGTGGGCATCTATGTTTCCTGGCAGTGTCTCGTTAGCTGCAGGAACTGTTCCACTGTTTGAAGACAACCGCGTCGCCTGGGCTATTGAGAAATTTAACGGAGTTCACAGCAAGCATATTGTTGAATTCGGACCTCTCGAAGCCGGACATACCTATATGCTAGAAAAACACGGCGCCGCTTCAATTATAGCAATTGAAGCAAACAGCCGCGCCTACCTGAAATGCCTGATTGTGAAAGAAGTAATGGAACTTCAAAAAGCACATTTCCTCTACGGCGACTGTGTAGAATATCTGCGGACAAGTCCGAGAAAATTTGATGTTTGCTTGGCTAGCGGTATTCTTTACCACATGGCTAACCCCGTTGAGCTAATTTCTTTGATTGCTAAAGCATCAGACCAAGTATTTATTTGGACTCACTACTACGACGGCGATATTATCCACAACCAACCTCACCTCAGTCCTAAGTTTCCGGCGCAAGTAGCGACTGAATATGAGGGATTTAAGCATACGCTTTACCGCCAAGAATATCAAATTGCCCTAGATTATGCAGGCTTCTGCGGAGGTAGCAGCGCCTTCAGTCACTGGCTGAGCCGCGAGGATATTTTATCGTGTTTAAAGTATTTTGGGTTAACTGAAATCCAAATCAATTTCGATCAGCTAGACCACGCTAATGGGCCGTGCTTTGCATTGGTAGCAATGCGGCCTGCTACTTCTGGCTCTTAATTTGTTAGTAGCTACAAAGGGCGGGTTTTACCAAAGATAGATGGGGTGGGTAAAAAGATAAATGGCGTTGCTGAATAGAGGTATGAATTCAAGATTTCCCAATTGCTATCAGCCCGCTTGAGGGTGAGTTTTGTAACTTCAAGGGAAAAGGTGATTCATACCGTGAATCAGCAACGCCAGATAAATAAACCCGCCCCCCCATAATCTCCGAAACAATCAGACACGATTTTAATTGCTTGATTTGAGTTGGGCAGCTCGCTCGTAAGCAGCAGTTGCTTTATCGTCAAACTCCTTGTTTTTTCAAGGCATCTCCTAATTTGCAATAAGCTGCCTCAAAAATTGGATTTAAATAAACAGCGCGGCGGTAACATACGATCGCCCGATCAAGTTTCTGTTGTTCTAGCAGGGTATTTCCTAAATTGAGGTATTCCTCGGCTGTTGCCTTGGACGGTTCCAAAATCAGCGCCGCATACCAGCAATCAGCGGCTTCCTCTGGCTTGCCCATTTGGGAGAAGACTTTAGCTAAGTTGCGGTAGACCCCAGCAAAATTCGGTTGAATAGCGATCGCTTTTTGGTAAGATGCGATCGCCTCTTTCCACTGTTGCTGCTGTGCACTAACAGTTCCGAGGTTCGCTAAAGCTTCAGCAAAATCAGGCTGAATTTCTAGAGCGCAAATGTAGCAATTCTTTGCCTCATCCAGTTTGCCCCCAGCTTGGAAGGCATTCCCCAAAGTCTTGTATGCCGGAGCAAATTGAGGATGAATCTTCAAAGCTAACTTGCAGGCATTCATTGCATCGTCTAGTTTACCTTCTGCTAAACGCAATTCTCCGAATTCGTTTAAGCCAACGGCAACACTCGGAACCTGTTGCAAGCCTACCTCAAGCTCGTGAAGCTGATCTTGACTGTGTTTGAGTTGCTCTTGTGTCTGATGCTGTTGAGCTTCCGACAAAGCCAACTTCTCTTGAGTGCGATCAAACCCAGTTTGAACTTCCTCTAATTCCATTTGCATCTGGTACAGCTTAGATTGCAAATGCCACTGTTGTGTTAATATCTGCGCTATTCGAGACTGAGAGATAACTGAATCAACCGACTGCCTCAGCTTGGGAACAAAGCGTTGAATTGTTAAATCTTGTACTTCATTGCGATCAGCAGGTTCAAATAGCCAGGGTCTTGGAAGAAGTGAATCCGCTATACCTCGAAGCATTTTTTCTTTACTTTCTTGTAACGATCTCGTCATGTAATGATTGATGCGCAACTTTTCAACTGAATGCGTTGCCGAAAAAGATCCCTCTACAGCTTCTTTATTTTCTGTAACTGCAGCCCGACCGCTTAAGTACAAAAAATTGTGAGGGTTCGTAGCGCAAATAGTTGCTTCAGGACGCACAATCACTTTGATGTGCCTGTTTACATCCAAACTCTCTTCACCGCGCCGATCAAATTTTTCTATCTGTAATCCGTCAGGTCTAGTTTTATGACCGGAGGCACCAAAAATTAACCAATTAACCGCCACTGCTGGAAACTCGACAAATTCCTCTAACACCTCTTTTAAATCTGAGTTTTGCGTTGGAAATAAAAACTCATCCAAATCGATAAAAGCTATCCATTCTGATTCATGTCCGTAGGTTTTCAGACAATGCTCGTAAGCTTGAATTTGTCCAGGTCTTAGTGGCCAATCATGCCAGACAACTTCCTTCAAGCCAATGTACGGACGAACAATGTCAATAGGGTTATCAGTGCTGTTGTTATCGTATAAATAAAACCTTTCAACACCCACTATTTTATGAAACTCCAACCACTCAACGAGATAGGGAGCCTCATTTTTGAGAATGGCACACACACTCAGTTTGCACTTTTTTGGGCTAGTTTCTGGCTGCAGCTCAAGCGCAGGCTGTTCGTTGGGATTCTCCCGCAGCAACGGTTCGCTATTCCAAGGATCGAAGGGAATCAGTTTTTTCTTTTGCAAGTGAGGTCGGAAGAAAAACTTGCATCGTTCGTTCAGCATGGCTGCTGCAAAAGAGAACGTGCTATTTGAAGTAGCCAAAACATCGCATTGACTCAATATGTAAAAATCAGGATAGAAAGTCGCTTCAGATATTTCTACACCCAAATCTTTTACTGTTATTGGGTTGTAATCAGCAAAATCGCCGACAACATTTTCTATTTCATCGCTAGCGATAAACAAAACTGGTTCATCCAGAGTTTCCCACAAACCGTCCAACCATTCTCTGTACCATTCATTAGGAGCAATGGCTAGATAAGGAACAATATCTTGAGCCCAACTATAATCGCCACGTCGCAAATGTAACCCGACAACCGTTTTGCCTTTCTCCCGCAGACGGCCGACAGCTTCTTTCATCTTAGCTTCAACTTCCAGCACTGGTTGGAACAGGGAACAAAAATATTCTTTGTCCTGAGCGTGATACTTAGTGTGAAACTGAAAAAATCCAAAAAAATCAGCGTTCGTAATTGGTTTCGGTGCATTCAGTATTGCAGATTCCGAAAGTTTATACGGATATTGTTGCTCCCTAACTTCCGGTAATGGATGAGAAATTGGGGGTTCATTGTGACCAAAGAGATATTGACCGGGCCAAGCTGGCAACTCGAGTCGCATCCCATGTTCTTTGGTGTAGATTTTCAAGAAAGCATAATCAAATATCTGATTTCCAAATCGTGCGATCGCGAATGCTGCCATCGTAATCAGCGGCTTTTTCACATAGAAAGCGTCGCCCCAGTAGGGATGATGCGTTATCGTTGCCACCCGCTGGAAGCCGTGCAGTTCCAGAAATTCGTCCAACTGATCAATTAATGCGCAACCTTCATACAGTTCCTCATAATTAACTTCTGTGTTAATTCCCGCCACATATTTCAACCAGTTAGTTGCTCCTTGCAAAGCCAAAAGTTCAGCCCCTTGAATATCTATGTTTAAGATATTAAAGTTATAAGGATTGAGCTGCATTTCTTGCAGCAGGGTATCAATAGTTTTTGACTCAACTGTAACTTGATGAGTTTCCTGAATATTGGGATAAAGTTCTAGGTGACGCTTCAGTTGCAAAATAGAACTGCTTTGATCTATCGAAGTAACCCGCAAATTCACTGTACCATTTTCATTGCTAACAGCACAGTTCACCGCTTGAACATTTGGCACCCCAGCAATATTAGCTTGCAACCGTTCAAACACAACCGGGTTAGCTTCCACAAAAAGCACTTTTTGAACGCCCATTGCTTGATAAGTGCTGATTTCTGTGCCTTCGTGAGCTCCAACGTGAATAACTCCGTGCGGCACGATCCCATATTGACTGAAAATTTGCTGCAAGTCCAGCATTCGGGGCACTTCACCCAAAACATTTTGGCGGAATCGCTCATTTACAGCCAAGAAGTTACTGAACTCAAAGTTTTCATCCTCTGACAGCCAGGTAGGTTTATATTCTAACTTATCTGGGAGAATCTTAAAAATTGAATAGCGGAATTTTTGCAAATACTCAAATGCTTCTTTCAAGCTTGTTTTAGCATCTAGATAAGTTCCTCCATATTCAAATTGCAGATAATCTATTCTGCCTGTTTCTAGAAAATATTTTGCTCCATAAAGAACTTCTAATTCGCCACCCTCAACATCTATTTTTAGAAAATTAATTCTCTTAATGCCGTGGCGCTGACAGTAATTGTCGATATTAGTTGTCAAAACAGTAATTTCTTTAGGTGTATTGAGCAACCCTTGTTTTTCCACATCTACTCTGCGGTAAAAGCTACTCAATAGTGGATTGGCTTCGTAATAATAAAATTTCTTAACTTCTTCCTTCTGCCCTACAGCTACATTGTTGGAAATTACTTGTTTATCCAGGTTCTGAATCAGCTTTTTGTAGACATGAGGAATTGGTTCAAACAGGTGAATTTCTACGTCATGTCCTTGGCTCAACACTTCCGCTGTCCAATCTCCAGCATTAGCACCTACATCAAAAACCACATTCCCTGCATTAATAAACCTAGCGACAACTTGGCTCTCACCACTATCTTGAAAGCTGCTATTTGTTATTTTTTCTGTTTCTTTCTTCTCTTCTGGATGCTTTGGCAAGGCAGTAGCTACCCGGAACTCACCTGTTCGCGCAAACTCTTCCCATGCCTTAGTATTAGCATCTTGACAAAACTGAGCTAAAACTGATTTGGCTCGTTCAGGCACAGAAACTATGGCATCTTCAAATATAACAGTGTATCTGCTTGTTTTAGCCGATAGTGTAGCAATTATTTCATTAATGCTCGGCCACTGTTCTATACGGTGAGGACTTGGTGGGGGAGACAAAAACAATCGAGCATTGTCAATCAGGATAAAATGTTCGCATTCAGAATTATTGATTATTTGCAACTCTTCGAGCAGCGGGCACTCATCATTTTCTCCGGCAGTACCGCCACCCATCCAATGAGCATCTAACCAGAATAGAGCAGGCTCCTTGAGTTGAGGAACCACTAATTTAAGTTGTTCTTTTGTATGACCCCACAAAAATTCTATATTTTTTACATGGCTATACATACTAGATGTTGATTCGTATATATGCTTAGCAAATTCTATTGTAAAGACTTTTTGGAAATGCCCTGCAGCCCACACAGATGTGCTGCCTTGAAAAGTCCCCGTCTCTACAAATGTTTGCAAATTATATTCATTTTTCAGCACCAACATGAGCTGTTTGCAATCTCCCAAACCCATCTCAATTACTCCTATACATTTTTTTTTAACACATAACTACAGTCTCTCTGAACCACCTTTTTTTTTTCAGAGTTTAGAGATTAACATATCTTGGCTGCGAATCGTGAGATTTAAAAGACCTCATTCTGAAAGGATAAAACTTAACTGGTTCCACAAATTCACTTTCAAATATGCATGCGATCGAGCACATAACCCAATTTAGGTATATCAGCCGGAATCCCGTCCTTCATCTTTCGATAATCGCGATCGTGACTAATCACACCTTGATGATTATAAGCTATCCCTTCACCTCGATATTTTTTTAACTCCCGGCGATTGGCTTTATACCACTGATTAGCCCTTGGATATTCTGCCTCCATATTTTCACCCCATACTTTTCCCTCAAACGCTCCTCGCCTCTACCATCATCCGCACCACATCGGGCATTTTATTTTTTGCCTCCCAGCCCAATTTTTCTTTTGCCTTACCCGGATTTCCCATCCCTACAGCAATCTCCGTCGGTCTGTAGAGACTCGCATCGTTTACTAAATGTTCCTGCCAATCCAAACCCGCAGAAACAAAAGCTGTCTGCACAAACTCCTCCAAAGGATAACTTACACCCGTTGCAATTACATAATCGTCCGGTTCTTCTTGCTGCAACATCAAATACATCGCCTCCACATATTCCGGCGCCCAACCCCAGTCCCGCTGCACTGAAATATTTCCCAAATGGAGTTTTTCGGAACTGCCCGCAGCAATTCGGCACACAACAGATACAATTTTTTGGGTGACGAACCTCTCCGGCCGCAGCGGCGACTCGTGATTGAACAAAATACCAGAGCACGCAAACAAATTGTACGCTTCCCGATAATTCGCTACTTCCCAAAATGCGGTTGCTTTCGCTACCGCGTAAGGACTTCTGGGGCGAAAAGGCGTATTTTCATCCGCTGCACTGCCTCCAGTATCCCCAAAACATTCGCTAGAACTGGCATTGTAAAGTTTGATTTTTCCCCCTGTAAACCGAATTGCTTCTAAGAGATTCAATGTTCCTGTGGCAATGCTTTCGAGGGTTTCTACGGGTTGTTCAAAAGACAGGGCGACGGAACTTTGACCTGCTAGATTGTACACCTCATCTGGCTCTATTTTGGCAAGCACTTGCAAGACGCTGCGAAAATCGTTGAGAGACATGGATTCTAGTTTTACTCTGTCTCGGATGCCCAAACGGGCCAGGTTTCCGAAACTAGACATTTGGGCGTCCCTGGAGGTGCCGCAAACTTCATAACCTCGATCGAGCAACAGTTTCGCTAGATAAGCTCCGTCTTGACCTGATATACCACAAATTAACGCTTTTTTCATATCAGATTTTTTTTCACACCTACACCGTAGCCGTTGCTATTTTTCAAACTTTTTAACTTTTATAGTCGGAATTTTTATTGTTTTTAATATTTTGGATTTTTCGATACCTTACCAGAGCAAGTTTAAGCGCTTACTCCAAACAAACAACAAATTTATCATCAAGCAGGCCCGAAAACCCGATCGAAGGAAGTATTATTGCAAAAAGTTCGATCGATAGCTGGGAGTAGCAGCATACGAGTATCGGCCGCAGGACACGGCACTGCCGTGTCCCTACGATATTTCATCTTCTACTCGCCAACTATCAACTGCCAAAAGTCTCTACCGCTCGAAAACAGAAATAACCAGTCAGCTAGAAATCGACTCAAAAGTACAAAATATCAGCATTTTTACCTTCTGCCGAATGACTAATCCCTTCTGCCTTCGGGTACTAGGCTTCCCACCTTTGGGCGACTAATTCAGCCAAGTCAACCACCCGCTGACTGTAGCCCCACTCATTGTCGTACCAAGACAACAGCTTCACCATGTCGCCATCCATAACTAGCGTCAAGCTGGCATCCAGGATCGAAGAAGCATCGTTTCCGCGATAATCGCAAGAAACAAGAGGCAAATCGTTGTACTCCAAAATCCCTTTCATGGGGCCTTCGGCCGCTTCTTTGAAAACTTGATTTACCTGCTCGGTAAAAGTCTTTTTCTCTACCTGAGCCACAAAATCAACTACCGACACATTAGGAGTCGGGACGCGCATGGCGATGCCATTTAACTTACCCTTTAATTCTGGAATCACCAAAGCCACAGCTTGGGCCGCTCCGGTAGAAGTCGGCACAATATTCATCGCAGCAGCCCGGGCACGCCGCAAATCTCGGTGGCTGGCATCCAGCAAGCGCTGGTCGCCAGTATAGCTGTGAGTAGTGGTCATCATGCCTTTGACGATGCCAAAATTTTCGTGAAGCACTTTCAGCACGGGAGCTAGACAGTTAGTGGTACAGCTAGCATTGCTGATGACAGTGTAGTCACTGTGCTTGTAGTTGTGGTGGTTGACTCCCATTACGTAAGTACCGACCTCAGGCCCCTTACCGGGAGCTGTAATCAGCACCTTTTTAGCACCGGCCGTGATATGCTTCGATGCACCAGCCTGGTCAACGAAGACGCCGGTTGCTTCAATAATCAGATCAATACCCCAATCTTTCCAAGGCAGGTTGAGCGGATTGCGATCGCTCACGCATTTAACTGTCTTGCCGTTGAGAATAATCGAATTTTCATCCGTACTGATGTCCACATCCTTCAACGTTCCCATCATGGAATCGTATCTCAGCAAGTGGGCATTAGTTTTCGGATCGGAAGTGTCATTAATAGCTACCAGTTCTAGCTGGCTATCTTTTCTGCCCAACCAGCAGCGTGCAAAACTGCGGCCAATACGTCCAAAACCATTGATCGCGACTCTAATCACCTTGTACCTCCTAATGATGGCAGCCCCTTGCTCAGGCTTAAATTTTGGAAAAATTTAAGAATTGACTTATGAGACAAGATCATATCGCAAAGGTCGATCCTTTCTAACTTTTTGTGTTTATCAAAAAAGCTGGAACTTTTTTAGAAGGCAGAAATCGCAAGCCAGAAGGCATTCGGCATTCGGCATTCGGCCGCTGGTTACTGGTAAAGCTGATGGGCCGCAATATAAGCCCGGACAACTTCCGGGACTAAGTAGCGGAGGTCGCGACTTTCGGCGCAGCAACGGCGGATTTGGCTCGACGAAATCTCGATCGCAGGCATGGACAGCACCTCCCAGCGAATTTCCACGTCCAAAAGAGCCATTTGTGCGGCAACTCGCCGGCCAACAGCATTTGCTTGAACCAGCATCCTGTCCCCCCCGGAATCGAGGGGTTTTCCACTCGGACAATCTCCCCACTCGGAAACTCCCCCAATCACCCCGCTTTCTCCTGTTTTCCCATCTCCCTGACTCGGACGCGGGGCCACCAACCAGTCGCACAACCCGCCAATTTCGCCGCACCGGTGCCATTTGGGGAGAGTAAGGAGTGCGTCGCTACCAATAATCCAGTACCAGCGATCGCCTGGATACAATTTTTGCAAATACAGCAGGGTGTCAATCGCAAAAGAACTCTTGGAGGCATTTGCCTCCGGCGGCGAAAGTAGGAAGTCTGGGCGATCGCCGATCGCGAGAGCGAGCATTTCCCGCCGTCGCTCAAAACTTGCCAAATCCGGGCGCCACTTGTGAGGAGGAGAGCGATCGGGTACCCAAATGACTCGATCGAGACCAAATTGACTTGCAGCCGTCTCCGCAACCAACACGTGGCCCCAGTGAACCGGGTCAAAAGTCCCCCCCAAAATCGCTATTTTCCCCATATTTCCCAAAAATCAGGAGTTAATACAGACATCGCGCAAATTTTATATTTGTACGCTTTTAAACATAAGCTCGTTTATTACAAAACCCTCGCTTCACATCGGAGACCAACCCCTGGAGGACCGGAGTTTTGGCGATCGTCCTGGACTCGTCCTGGACGCTAAAACCGATTTTGTTAACCCCCTTACTTCTTCAAACCTTCAATCAGAGTTAAAAAACCGGTTTCCGAGCGTCGGAGTGCCTCTAGGACTGGATGATTAACCTTACCAATATTAATCCCAACTTGTTTAGAGTGGGTTATCGACCGCCCGAGCATTAGTTTGTTGGCGGGCGAAAAAGTTTTGACAGTAGATATACTTAGCGGATTGGTAAAAATTTTAAGGACTGCCAAGAGCCTCCATCGGCTTCTCGATCAAACCCAATCATTGGTTTGATTAATGGCTTTTCGACTATTTCGAGTAACTGCATAACTTGTATACATACAATCAAGTAAAAATATATACTATAGCTGCGATCGTGTCAATCTCTGACTTTCAGGAGAAAATGACCGTAAAAGTAGATTTATGACTATAAAATGAGCGAAATTTTGTCATACGTGGTAGTGTTTGTAAATCCTTATGGGTTTTCCCTCAATCTTGGTAAAAAAGTTGTGGGGCTCTTGCTGCCGTATCCCAGCACAGCAGGCGGATAGAAATAGAAAGAATGCAGGAGTATGCAACTACCCAAAATTAGTCTATCGATCCAGACCCCAGACCCCGTTTTCTGTTCTCTGCAATTTTCGAGCTGTGACTGTTCCGGAAAACTACTCGGTAGTAAGTCATATAGGATACAAGACAAATATCTCTACAAGTCCCGCAAATCAAGGGACGCGCAGAGAATTTTGTACAAAATCTCTAGCGAACTGTATCCTGAAAAAACAATTCTTGATATGATATCGCGTGTTATTGGCGTGGTGTGGTGTGTGAGGAGCAAAGATGCCGAGTTCTGTTGATTTCAGCGGTAGACCATTTCATTTTATCGGCATTGGCGGGATTGGGATGTCAGCCCTTGCCTACATTCTAGCTAAACGCAAGTTGCCTGTGTACGGCTCCGACATTAAATCGAGTCACATAACCGAGCGCTTGCAAGGAATGGGAGCTCATATTTTTTGGAGTCAAGACGCCAGCAATTTTGAATTATTTCAAACGGCCCTTAACGGTAGCAGTCCGGACCGCGGGCCACAGGAAAGGGCCGTATCCTCGGCAGTCGCTGGTACGGTAGGGGCTTCTGTCGCGACAGCCGAAGCTCTCCAATTGAACGGCAACGGTTCAAGCGCCCAAGCAATTCCGGGATTACCTCAAGTAGTATGTTCGACGGCAATTCACCCGGCAAATGCCGAATATCGAGCTGCTTTAGATTTGGGCTGTCCGATTTTTCATCGATCGGATGTGTTGGCAGCGTTAATTCAAGATTACCAAAGCATAGCCGTAGCGGGGACTCACGGCAAAACTACTACTAGCAGCTTAATCGGCTTCATGCTGATGGCGGCGGGTCTAGACCCGACGATCGTGGTAGGAGGCGAGGTAAATGCTTGGGAAGGCAATGCCCGTTTGGGGGCAGGCCCCTACTTAGTTGCCGAGGCTGATGAATCCGACGGTTCTCTCGTCAAGCTGGTAGCCAAAATTGGCATAGTGACGAATGTGGAACTGGATCATCCAGACCATTACGATACCCTCGACCAGGTAATAGACACATTTAAGGTGTTTGCCCAAAACTGTCAAACCTTGGTGGGCTGCATTGACGACCAAATCGTCAAAGACTGCCTTCAGCCTCATGTCAGTTATAGCTTGCAGCCGGACAGCGGTGCTGACTACACGGCTTCGGGCGTGGAGTACGGAGCCGAAAGCACCAAAGCCCAAATTTGGGAGCGAGGAGCTTTCCTGGGGGAAATGGAGTTGAAGTTGCTAGGCAAACACAATCTCAGCAATGCACTAGCTGCGGTAGCAGTGGGTCGATTGTTGGGGTTAGAGTTTTCGGCGATTGCCAAAGCGATTGCTGGCTTTGAAGGAGCTCGCCGCCGTTTTGAGGTGCGGGGTTTTCACAATGACATCCTGTTTGTGGACGACTACGCCCACCATCCTAGCGAAATTCGTGTCACCTTGGCGGCGGCTCGTTTGCGCATCGAAGGTAGCGAAAAAAATCCCAAATCCCGAAGAGTGGTTGCGATTTTTCAACCCCACCGTTACAGCCGGACTCTGACATTTTTGCCAGAATTTGCTCAATCTTTTGGGGATGCTGATTTGGTTGTGGCTTGCGATATTTATAGTGCTGGGGAAACGAATTTAGGAGAGATTAGCGGGCAGCAAGTTGCTGATTTGATTGCTAAAGAAGGCCGAGAGGTTGAGTTTCGGCCTTCCCTGGAGTCGGTAAGTAAGTTTTTAACCGAAAATCTGCAACCGGGGGATTTGGCTCTGTTTTTGGGTGCTGGCAATCTGAATCAGATTATTCCAGAGGTTATGGCTTTTTATCAAAAAGCCGATCGCCCGGATTAGCTCAATCGCCCACCCAGAAGAGTCGATCGACAGCCAGGGCGGTGCAGGTTGTACCGACACTGCTATCTGGCGGGCCGCTCAAAAAGGCGGCATAAGTTAGGTAAATGAATTTTCAACCACGTCTTCGAGCGCAGGTATTTTTAAGGATTTTCAAGATGGTGACTATCTCGAATGACTCCTCTGTTAAGGACAATCGACGAGTGTATTCTCCTATTTCTTTGCGGGGAACTGATTGCAAGATTAACTCCCAAGTTTCGCTGGCAAGCCTGACTTCCTTCCGAGTCGGCGGCCCTGCCGAGTGGTACATTGCTCCCCGCAGTATGGAGGCTTTGCAAGCGAGTTTTGCCTGGGCTGACTCTGAAGGGGTGCCTGTGACTCTGCTGGGTGCGGGTTCTAATTTGTTGGTGAGCGATCGGGGTTTGTCCGGTTTGGTCGTCGGCACTCGCTACCTCAAACAGGTGAATTTTAATCCAGAAACAGGTCAAGTTACAGCCGGGGCGGGGGAGTCAATTCCCCGCCTCGCTTGGTTGGCGGCTAAACGGGGCTGGAAAGGCCTAGAATGGGCAGTCGGCATACCGGGCACCGTGGGAGGGGCTGTGGTGATGAATGCAGGTGCTCACAGAGGCTGTACTGCTGATATTCTGGTCAGCGCTCGCGTCCTATCCCCTGATGGCAAGGTGGAAATTCTGACTCCCCAAGAGTTGGAGTACCGCTACCGGACTTCGGTGCTGCAAGGAGGCGATCGGCTAGTAACAGAAGCGACTTTCCAGTTGCAGCCGGGATTCGACCGATCGCAAGTAATGGCAGAAACTAATGACCATTTCAGCCAGCGGCGGACTACTCAACCTTACCACTTACCGAGCTGTGGCTCAGTCTTCCGCAACCCCGGCCCCAAGACGGCAGGTTGGTTCATCGAACAAGCGGGACTCAAGGGATATCAGATCGGCGGCGCACAAGTAGCTCAGCGCCATGCTAATTTTATTCTTAACTGCGGGTCGGCAACGGCCAATGATATTTTTCAAGTGATCCGCCACGTTCAACAGCAAGTCGAGCAGCGGTGGTCGCTGTTGTTGGAGCCAGAAGTTAGAATACTGGGAGAGTTTCCCTTCTAAGGCATCATTGAAGTAATACGGAAACGGCAGACTGCCAGCCCACACACCATCACAAAGTAGTTATGACAAAATCAGGACAAGGATTTGGCTTCGGCCTGGGAAAAATGAAAGAACTGACTGAAGCTTTCAAAAAAGCTCAGCAGGTTCAAGAAGGAGCTAAAAAGCTTCAAGAAGAGTTGGATGTAATGGAAATTGAGGGAACTGCCGGCGGCGGCTTGGTCAAGGTTTTTCTCAGCGGCAACCAAGAACCCCGCCGCGTGGAAATCTCGCCGGATGCCCTCGGTGAAGGTGCTGATGTGGTTTCTGAACTCGTCACGGTGGCGATGCAGGATGCTTACGCTAAGTCTACGATGACGATGCGGGAGAAAATGGAAGAACTCACCGGCGGACTGAATCTCCCCGGTTTCGGTTAGTCATTAGTCATCAGTCATTAGTCATCAGTCATTAGTCATTAGTCACTGGTGATGGATGTTTAATAACGGCTTGATAGCTAATGACTGGTTGATTGGTATGAAGCAGGAAACATTGGTAATTGGAAGGAAAAATTTTCTTTCCTCTTCCTTCCAATTACCAATTACCAATTACTAATTAATAATTACCAATTACTAATTTAATGTCTTATAAATTATTGTTTGTATGTCTCGGAAATATCTGCCGATCGCCCTCAGCAGAAAATATTATGAATCATTTAATTGAACAAGCTGGTTTGAGCGCTCGCATCACCTGCGATTCGGCCGGAACTGCTAGCTATCACATTGGCAGCCCCCCTGACAGGCGGATGGCATTGGCGGCGCGGAAGCGAGACATTGAATTGTTAGGCGAAGCCCGCCAATTTACCAGGAAAGATTTTGAAAATTTTGATTTGATTCTGGCGATGGATCGGGAGAATTATCGCAATATTCTTGCTCTGGATGCTACAGGAAAGTATAAAGATAAAGTGCGACTGATGTGCGATTTTTGCCAGAAATACGACCTTAAAGAAGTGCCAGATCCTTACTACGGCGGCCCGGAGGGATTCGATCGAGTAATTGATTTGCTGCACGATGCTTCCGAGGGTTTGTTGGAGTACGCGATTGCTGAAGAAAAATTAAGACTTGACCGCCAGCAATCTATTTAAAAAAGTGCCTTTTTTCGCCCGAATATTAGCAATGCTGTAGGGGGGACAACGCTAACAAAACTCGTAACTAGGGAGATCAGAGTTGTTCCAGCTCCCCCTCCCAAGATGATACTGGGTGACAAAGAAAAAGTTAAACTTGTTAATACAAATTTGGGAGAATTGATACTCAAAGCAGCAATTGGCAGCAAAATAGATGGATACCAAGGCATTAACCAAGGTGTAGCAAACAAAAACAAAGTGAGAGTCGTCCATCCAATATCTAATACCAAATTAATTTCCGAGTCATTTTTGCGTAAGAATGATTTAATCAACGTCACTGCATAGTAAACTATCCAACTTAAATATGCAAAATATTTGAAGAATGATAGAATAATTTCCGTGGTTTCAACACTTACATTGGGCAGAAAATTCAGAAATAAATTGAGAGCATGGTGAAACGATCGAGCAGTCGCCCCGGCGGCTCCGGGATTTAACAGACTTCTCCAAGCTGAAACTGTTGGCAGAAACGTATAAGTTATCACGGCGACAATTAATAAAGAAAGCAAGACTGATGCTACTATATCTTTCCACCGACGCTCCTTGCATAGGAAAGCAAAAACTAAAGGCAACCAAATTATAGGTAAGGTTTTTACTAGAAAACCCACCCAAATTGCTAAAATTGCAAAAACATAACGTTGATAATAAATACATCCTATTAAAACAATCAATGTATTAGCAACTAAAACGTCAAGGTGAGCGTTAGTTATTTGCTCGTTCAATAGCATGGGATTGACTAAATAGGCCATTGTTATGAGGTTACGATTTTCATAACTTGTTAGCAACCGCCAAATTAAATAAGCATTGAGCGCGTGTACCAAGACGCAGATGATTTTAAAAATATAAACTGCTAGTAAAGGGCTAATTGGTACAGCCAATGCTGATACCGAAAAAAAGAATAGAGAAACTGGGCCGTAGGTAGAAGTTTGCAACCAGTGGAGAAAGGGAGATAAGTTAGAAACGAAGGTATCGGAACTATTAAGATAAGGATTGATGTTATGTAAGCTCATCGCTCCGTAATGCAAGTACAAATAAATGTCACTGCTTTGGGGATAAGCTATGAGCGCAAGTGCCAGAAAGGGGATTGCATACTTGCAAATTTCTAGAAAGCTGGAACTTGTAGGTTTTTTTTTATCCAAACAATATATGTAACTGTTGCTATCAAGTAGGAACCGTTAATTAGAAGTCGGATGAGACTGAAACCGTTGGTAGGGAAATCGTTATAGTTTTCTCCACCCTGTAAAACGCTGTAAAATTTGGTAATTCCCATTGATGTCGTGGCTATACAGAAAATTATGGAAGCTGCTAATGCGATCGCATATAGAATTTTCGGATTTTTTAAGTAATTGTTAATCATGCTGTTATTCATGTTTGTGTGACAATTGCAGGTGATTTTATTGGGCGAGCGAGCGTTGGCGGTTATCTGACTAAATGGTGTTCCATCGCAAAGCGAACGAGTTCTGCTCGGTTGTTGCTGTCAGTTTTTCTGAACAAGCTGCTGACGTGCTTTTCGACAGTTCGAGGGCTGAGGTTGAGTCGGGAGCCTATTTGAATATTAGAAAGACCTTCTGTCAGCAAATCTAGCACTTGTCGCTCTCGCTGCGTCAAAGTCGGAGCATTTTGGCTGGGAGATGCCCGTGAAGCGGAGCTATCCCGTAGGGAATCGCCTGTATTTGACTTTTGAGTTAAAAAATCCGCTTCTGGCTTGCCATTGGCTCTGCTGCGCGCCTCTGTTGGCGTCGTTTCGGGTTCCGGGGAACGAGAGGGGGCCTGAGCGATTAGAGCGTAGCGATCGAGCAAAGAGCGAATTACCGCCCCCAATTCTTGGAGTTCAAAAGGCTTAGCCAGATAATTGTCGCACCCCATCTGATAGCCGCGAATCCGTTCCTGCGTGCTCGTGCGTTCCGTCAAAAAAATCACCGGCAGCAAGCGGAAAGCGGGACGAGTCCGAACTCGCCGCACGAATTCGTAGCCATCCATCTCGGGCATTGTAATGTCCGTAACAATCAAGTGGGGCTGAAATTCATCTACCAAGCCTAAAGCTTCTTTGCCGTTCTCAGCAGGGATTACAGAGTATCCGGTAATTTCCAGATAATCGGTAATCGACAAGCGAGTCGCGAAATCGTCGTCAGCAACCAGAATCGTCAAGGGCATGAGGGGAATTTAAAAATTAAACCTTAAAAATTAAAAGTGACTAATTTCACTTTTAATTTTTAATTCTACTGTTTAATTCTGTTTATAACTTGCTGTTAAAGTAGCAGGTTGCGCTAATGTTCCCTCCAAAGCTACGCCGCGCCCGTTGGCTGCCAAATGCCGCAGAGTTTTGTAAATTGTCTCGATTTGCTCTGGCTTTCCTGCTTTTTTGGCTATTTCTGCGACAGACAGAGGTTTTTGGGCGTCTTTGATCACTTGCAGTACCCGTTGCTGCAAGTCCAATACAGCAGCGGCCGCTTTTTTGCCTGCTTCGACACCCGGTTGGTGATAGGCATTGACATTCACCAAGGAACCGTAAAAACCTACGGCTCTTTCGTAGAGGGCGATTAATGCTCCTACTGTCCGAGGGTTGACTTGGGGAATTGTGACCGTAATGGAATCTCGGTGATTTTCGTACAAGGCTTGTCTAGTTCCCTGCAACAAACCAGACAAATAATCTCCGGATGTGACGCCGGTTTCTACTTCAGGGGAAATGCCTTGCCTGTCTTCCAACACTTCGATAAATGTTAGGAAGAAATTCGGCACGCCGTCTCGCAGTTGCTGGACGTAGGCGTGTTGGTCGGTGCTGCCTTTGTTGCCGTAAACTGCGATTCCTTGATGAACTGTGTTGCCGTCTAAATCTTCCTGTTTGCCGATCGATTCCATGACTAATTGCTGCAAGTAGCGGCTGAACAATAGTAGTGAATCTTTATACGGCAAAACTACCATATCTTTTTCGCCCCGTCCGTTGCAGGCAAAATACCAACTCATGGCTAAAAGGGCGGCGGGATTATTTTTAATGTCGGGAATTCTGGTAGCTTCGTCCATAACTTTAGCGCCGTCGAGCATGGCTTGGATGTCGATGCCTTGCAAAGCTGCTGGCAAAAGTCCTACTGCTGAGAGTTCCGAAGTGCGTCCTCCCACCCAGTCGGCCATCGGGAAGCTGGCAATCCAGCCTTCGGATTTGGCTAATTTGTCTAGTTTGCTGTCTGTTCCAGTGATGGCAACTGCCTGTTTGGCGAAGTCGAGTTTTTGAGCGGCGAAGGCTTTTTGAACTTCAATCATGCCGTTGCGGGGTTCGGGGGTGCCGCCGGATTTGGAGATAGTAATTACTAGGGTACTGGCGAGTTTGTCTTTAATTTTGTTGAGGACTCGATCGATCCCAGCCGGATCTGTGTTGTCAATAAAATGAATTGCTAGGGGCGGAATGTCTGGGGATAAAGCTTCGGCGACAAATTGGGGGCCTAGGGCCGAACCGCCGATGCCGATCGAAATTATGTCGGTAAATTGCGGAGCAAAGGGCGGTTTAATATCGCGGTTTTGAACTTCCTTGACAAATCGTTCAACTTGTGCTATGCCTTCGACTATTTCTTGTTTTAATTCTGGAGTGGGAGCTAAATCGGGGTTTCGCAGCCAGTAATGGCCCACCATGCGGTTTTCGTCGGGATTGGCGATCGCACCTGCTTCCAAAGCTGCCATGTCTTTGAAAGCTTTGTCAAATTTGGGCTTCAGTGCTGCTGCGAAAGCGTCGTCGAATCCCATGCGGCTGATATCGAGGTAAAGTCCCAATCCCTCGTTATAGTAAAGCCAGTCTTGATAGCGTTGCCAGAGTGCTGCGGCGTCCATAGGAATTCTCTACAATTTTTTTAATGTTCGATCGGCGTCGTCAGGAATCCACCAATTGTAGTTTAAAACGATCTGATGTACGGCTTTTGCAGAATCCCAATAAATTTAAGCATTAATGGTCTGAAGGCAGCCGGAACAGAAGGCAGTCAGAGCATTCGGCAGAACTAAACAAGAAAAATATGAGTTGCACAACACTCTTTGTAGGTAGATCGCCCATTAATGGCAACACCCCATAGATAGATCGAAGCAACACAGAGATTTAAGTGTAGTCGGGGTTGGGCTTTGGGCCCTGGTTTAACAATATTCAAATTCGGGCGATCGGGCTCTGTAAAATAAGCATTGCGGTCAGGTTAAATATACTTTTAGGTGTCACTCAATCATCGGCTAAAAATATAGTTAACAACTGTTAACAATCAGAAGTGTAGTATAATATACAGATATTAGAATTTAAGTGCGATCGACTATGCTTGCTCTATCTCCCGAATTAAAAGAAAGGTTAGCAACTCCGCTCAAAATCGGCGATTTTGAAGTTAAAAGTCGCGTCCTGCAATCGCCCTTATCCGGCGTTACCGATTTGGTATTTCGCCGCCTGGTGCGCCGCTACGCGCCGGATTCGATGATGTACACGGAAATGGTGAACGCTACGGGTTTGCACTACGTGAAGCAACTGCCGAGAATTATGGAAGTTGACCCGAACGAGCGCCCGATTAGCATTCAATTGTTTGACTGCCGGCCGGATTTCTTGGCAGAAGCGGCGCAGAAAGCAGTGGCAGAAGGAGCGGATACTGTTGATATTAATATGGGCTGTCCGGTTAACAAAATTACTAAAAACGGCGGCGGATCTTCCCTGCTGCGAGACCCGGAAACGGCCGAGGCAATTGTGCGGGCAGTTGTGGAAGCGGTAGATGTTCCTGTCACGGTTAAAACTAGGATTGGTTGGACTGACAAAGAAATTAATATTTTGGAATTTGCGAAGCGGATGGAAGATGCGGGAGCAAAAATGATTACCGTACACGGCCGCACTCGATCGCAAGGCTACACCGGCCCGGCAAAATGGGAGTGGATTCGCCGAGTCAAAGAAGTTTTATCGATTCCAGTTATTGCTAACGGGGATATTTTTTCAGTGGAAGCAGCGATGCGATGTCTGGAAGAAACCGGCGCAGATGGAGTGATGTGTTCGCGGGGAACTTTGGGCTATCCTTTTTTGGTGGGAGAAGTTGATTATTTCTTGAAAACTGGTGTGGAAAAGATACCTCCGACACCAATTGAACGTCTCGAATGTGCTAAAGAACATTTGCGGGCTTTGTGGGAATATAAAGGTGAAAGCGGTGTCTGCCAAGCGCGCAAGCACTTAACCTGGTATGCTAAGGGTTTCCCCGGCGCTGGGGAATTGCGGGGCGTGTTGGCTGTGGTAGAAACCGTTGAACAAGGTTGCGATTCGATCGATCGCGCGATCGAGCAATTGCCCGCATAAACCTTACCCGCAGATGTCAACTAGGGGTTACAGAAACAAAATTCACCTCTGCGGGCTAAGATTTAAGACACAGTTAAAAATTTGTGTGTGGGGGAAAGCATGGATTCCTTAAAAGGCCGAGATTTATTAAGTCTGGCAGATTTAAGCATTGACGAATTAAATTATTTGCTGGATCTAGCAGCCAGTTTAAAATCGGGAATGGTCAAGCTGAAACGCAATAAAGTTCTCGGCTTGTTATTTTCCAAAGCTTCAACGCGAACGCGGGTAAGTTTTACGGTGGCAATGTATAAATTGGGAGGGCAAGTGATTGACCTCAATCCCAACGTTACACAAGTCAGCCGCGGCGAACCTTTGGTAGATACAGCCAGGGTTTTAGACAGATATTTAGACATTTTGGCGATTAGGACTTTCGAGCAAAAAGATTTAGCAACTTTTGCTAACTATGCGAAAATTCCTGTGATAAATGCACTGACAGATGACGAACACCCATGCCAAGTGCTGGCGGATTTACTGACAGTAAAAGAGTGTTTTGGCAAGTTGGAAGGGGTGACTTTGACTTATTTTGGCGACGGTAACAACATGGCAAATTCGCTGATGTTGGGCTGTGCAATGACCGGGATAAATGTCAGAATTGCTTGTCCTGAAGATTTCTCCCCGAATATTGAGATTGTGGAAAAAGCTAAGGGAATTGCTCAGGGAAAAACAGAAGTTACTGTGACTGCTGATGCAGAAGCTGCTGCTAAAAATGCTCAAGTGATTTATACTGATGTTTGGGCGAGTATGGGACAGGAAGAGGAAGCAAAAATCAGGATTCCTTTGTTTGAACCCTATCAGGTAAATGAACAATTGCTGAAGTTAGCAGATAAGAATGCAATTGTATTGCACTGTTTGCCCGCACACCGGGATGAAGAGATTACCGATGCAGTGATTGAAGGCAGTCAATCGCGCGTTTGGGATCAGGCAGAAAATCGGATGCACGCTCAGCAAGCTTTGCTCGCAAGCATTCTGGAAAGCGATTAGGAATTAGCAAAAGATTAGTCTGTCGGGGGATCAAATCGACCTGCTCGCTACTTTTTGCTGACCGCTTCCGTTATCATTTCGTTTGAACCAGGATTATTTGCAACCAGCCTGTAATTATCCGTTTCAACCATGATTAATTGCAATCTCTTAAGTAAAAGAAATGAATCACATCAGTACGACAGACTTACTCGAAAATCTCAAATGGCGATATGCCACCAAACAGTTCGATCCAGCCAAAACAATTGCTCCAGAAATCTGGACAGCTTTAGAAGATGCGTTAGTGTTAACACCATCTTCTTATGGGCTTCAACCTTGGAAATTTCTGATTATTACCAGCTCGGAACTTAGAGAACAGCTCAAGCCCCTCTCCTGGAATCAGTCACAGGTTACTGATTGCTCTCATTATGTCGTGTTCGCGATTAAAAAGAATCTCACTGCCGAGGATGTCGATCGCTTTATGGCTCGCACTGTCGAGCTGCGGGGCGGGACTGTAGAGGCAATGGCAGGATATCGGAGTCTAATCGTCAGTGACTTGGTTGATGGTGGCCGCAGTTTTAATATCAATGACTGGTCAACGCGCCAAACTTATATTGCACTGGGCAACTTTATGACCAGTGCTGCATTGCTTGGTGTTGACACCTGTCCAATGGAAGGAATTGAACCTGTCAATTACGATCGTTTGTTGGGTCTTTCTGCAAAAGGCTTTACTACCGTCGTAGCTTGTGCGGCTGGCTATCGCTCTGAAGCAGATAAGTATGCTTCACTCGCAAAAGTAAGATTCCCTAAGTCAGAAATCTTAGAAACTTTATAGAACCCATTTGGTATCTTCTTGAGCGAACTATATGGTTTTGAGGGGATCGTTTTACCAGAGGATTTAATACCAGAGTCAGGACTTTAAGCTAACAGGCATCAAACCAGATACAACCTAGATACCTCAAAGGCTTGTGAGACAACAAAAAGATCCTAAATGGGTTCTATAAACCCGGGATACGCTGTAAGTCGATCGCAATAGTGCCCTCGGTGCACCCTAAAAAGATATTAAGAGGCTCCGAAATTCACTTTTGTGACTTCACCTGCGACAACATTAACAGTTTGTTGAATTTGACTTCCATCAACTTTCAACTGATAAGTTCCCGGAGAAAGCTCGATCGCCCCAAACCATCCTTTACCATCCGCCCGCAGTTGACGCACTTTGCCAGCGGCATCGATCGACTGCAATGTCAAGTTAGCACCGTCGCAAGTTCGATCGCAGCGGTGCAAATTTCCGGCGATCGCACCTGCAGTCGGCCGCGACTTCCAAGGCATATCGGGAACCGCTGCTGCTGTCGCCCACACAGGCTGAGTTTCATAGGTTTTGCCCGTCGCAGCATCAACGTATTGACTCGGCTGCGAAAGCGCGGTGTAAAACAAATCGTTGCTTTGGGGAACGTATTTCCAAGGCTGGCGGGGCAAATCACCGCTACCGCCCGATCGCAGTTCCACATTCGTGTACACGTTGCTGCTAGCGTAGGAATACAGCACCGTACCGGCTACGTGATTTCCTTTTGCAGAGGGATCTTCGGCGCGGCGAACCTGCGCTAGGGTGTCTTCAATGTAGTTGAGGTAATTGCCGGGGCCGATCGCAATTTGGCGGTTGTACTGGTGGTCTTTGGCGAACTCGATCCAGTGGTCATAAGCGAGTTTTTGCGATCGTTTGTACTCGCGCTGGTAAGTCATCGGCATCGCCATGTCTACGATCCCTTCTTCCAGCCAAGCGCGCCAATCTTGCAATACTTCTTTGTAAGGCTGCGTTTGATACCACCCTGCATCGTTTGTTGGGCCGTCTCCCCAGGCGATCGTGGCGGCAGTAATTTTAACGCGCGGTTTAATCGCAAGGCTTTCTACATAAAGCTTCCGCACTAAATTTGTCACCTGTTCGCGCCGCCACTGCATCCACGCGGGATCGGTGGGTGCGGGTTTGCCCGATCGACCTGTTTGCTGATTGAAACGGGCGATCGCAGTCGGATTGTAGCCCCAAGTCGGCCCGCCGTAGCGCACGTAATCCAACTGTACGCCGTCCACATCGTAGCGCTTCAGCAAGTCCAAATAGACGGAAACAGTATAATCTACGGCGTCTGGATGGCCGGGATCGAGATAGCCTTGGGCTTCCCCACCGTAAGTCAGCATTGCCCAATTGTCGCTGCCCGGGGCCGAAGGCCCGTGTTGTTGCCAAACGTGACCGGCGGGAAGTTTGGTGCCCGAAACCACTGGCAGCGTCACCATCCAAGCGTGTACTTCAATGCCTGCGGCGTGGGCTTTGTCAATCACATCTTGCAGTGGATCGAAACCCGCTGGAACGTTGGGATCGAGGGTGCGGGGTTCGATCGCACTCGTGTAAAAAGCATCGCCACGGCGGCGGACTTGGGCGACGATCGCGTTGGCATTTGCCCGCTGCGCGTCTGCGATCAATTTTGTGACTTCTTGAGGGGTTTTGAAGCCAGGGTTGAAGGCGTCCACCCAGAATGCGCGAAATTCGGCGGTTTGGGTTTGCGGAGGCATAAGTGCGATCGCGCGGTTCGGGAACCAGTTTGATAACCAACCAGGAGTCAGCAGAAAACTAATTGTTAAGCCTATCAGGAACCAGCTTGACAAAAAGAATGTTTTGGTATTTCGCATCAGAAATGTGTGAGAGAGCGTTTAACAGTCCTTTACGGACTTTTGGTTTGAGCGTCCGCTTGATATTTTCGCACAATGGTACATTAAGTGGGCAGATCGGTAAATAGTTGAGTAATACCGCTGGGAGAGTCGAGAATGAGATTAAAATTGACCTCGGCAAAATGGGCGATATTTTCCGATCTTTCAATATAGCGGTTGAGCCAGTAAATTGAATCCGCTACACCACTTAACATAGTCTTACAGGCTAAATAGGGTTTTAATGATTTTCATTTTGGCTGTATCAATGCCGCATTCAAGTTTGGAAATTGGACTGAGGGTTTTCCACTTGCCTTTATTCGCGGTGAAGATAGCATCGGCTGTTTTTTCGGCATCAATATTTTCAAATCCTCCTATTTTATTAGTGTATAAGTAATTGAGACGCTCGAAAATCTCATCTCTTGATGCACGTTTCACACTAACTGCTTCAGGCGGTGGCGGCAGTGGCGGTGGCGGTGATATAGAAAATACTTTACCAATCACATCTAATCTCGCCTTAGTCAAACCACATTGTAACTTAGTCAGGGGGTTGAAATCTGACCATTGCTCACGGTTAGAATCTACAATTTTATTTGCCGTTTCAACGGGTTTTACATTCTTCCAATTATGCTCTTTAACTAAGTATTTAAATACAGCTATAATAGTATCTTTTGATGCTGTACTCAGATTGACTTGGGGATTTGCTTCTCGCGCTAAAATCTTCGCTTGTTCAATATTTGATGGTTTTGGGTCAATGACAATACACCATACTAAATCTAACTTGGCTTGTTGAGCTACAGCATAGACAAAGTGATTGCTCACAACTTGATACTGATAGTCGCCTGTTTCTTTAACGATAATCGGAATCCAATTGCGATTACCTGCTTGCAAGACGGCTTCGGCGGCTCCGGCAATGATAAACTCTGACTCAGAGCAGAGTTCGGCTGACTCAATTTTAGATAACTTCAAGTGCATTAACTTACCGATGTTCTCAGAATTACTCATACAAAAAATACTCCTTCGCTAATTTTAAGTAATATTCAGCGGCTTTTTTGTGTTGAAAAACCGCTGGTTTTCGAGAAAAAGCTGCACTTGAAACAACTTCATATTCTGGAACACTGAATATAGTTGTGTCAATCACCGTTTTTATAGATTTAGGCCAATAATAGGGTAACAAATTAGAATCGAGAATATAATTATCTCCTTTCTTCAGTGTAAGAATTGCTTTAATTTCTGCATTTGCTCTTTTGATTGAAGCCTCGCTTTCTTTATGTTTATTGAAAAATATCGGCAAGGCAATAGGGCCACCGTCCTGCCTAAGCTTCTTAACTTCAGGTAAGAATACTTTAATCACTTTAGCAGCATTTTTTAAAGATGAAAAGTTATTGTGTTCTGTTGGCATGAGGATTACATCGGAAGCTATCACACAGCTTTTACTAAAAAAAGTCCAGTTCGTAGGTGCATCAATTAAGATGTAATCATAATTACGAACAAAAATCTCAAGCAAATCTCGCAGCCTTGCTGAACCTTTCTCAATTTGTGCTTCATAATCATAAGCCATGAACTTCGATAATCCTGAATCAGATGGGATGACATCAAATACCTTAACTAATAGACCTGCTTTATCCTTCAGATTAAATGCTTGAAGAGTTTCTTTAACATTCAATGCTTCATCAACCAGGCAATCAGATAATTTGACTTTTCCCTCCTGTAAGCCTAATGAATCGGTTAAATCTCCTTGTTGTGGATCGAAGTCAACAACAAGCACTTTTTTGTGCTGTTGTCGAAGAATCGCAGCCAAGTTGATTGTCGTTGTAGTTTTTCCCACACCTCCCTTATCATTATAGATGCAAATTGTTAAAGCTTTGGGTGTGTTTTCCAGCAAGTTCTTAATTTTAGTAATAATTTCAATGATATTATCTTTGGTTATCCTCATGCAGTCAGTAGCAGGCAATACGATTTTACCATGTTTGCGGAATAGCTGGATATCTGTTGAGTTAGTGATCATACCCCATTGAGATGTTTGGCACTTAGGAGCAAGAAGATAACCTGTTATCTGTTCTTTAGCTTTTTTGTACGCGGGAGTACCTTCGGCTAAGTTAATGATGGCATTTCCTGATACTCTCCCTTTAACTTCAATGATTAAGTATGGGTTAATCTTAGCCACTGAAAATTTCTCATCATCGTGATTCTTGCGAGCAGCAAAATCAGCAGGCCCTCTCCCTGTTTTAAACTGTTGTACCCACTCATCAGAGCTGAAGCCAAGTGCATTTAGAAGGCGTTTGACAAATCGATCTTCGACTTCTGGCTCTTCTGCATTCTCTGAAATACTATCTAAAACTACATTCCAGTTGATAGTTGTCATCATTTAGACCTAGATACTTAAGTAAAATCATAACGCTTGGTTTGAGTTTGTGTCATCGTTAGCTACCTCCCGATATAGCTATACGAACAGTCAACATACTTTTGGATAAGTTATATATTTTCGAGTGCGCTTGACATTTTTGCACATCGGTGCAATTTTGGGCGACAATACACTGAACTGGCGATCCTCTTCGAGGGCTTCGCTAACGCACTTTTTGAACAAATGATAGTACCGCACTTTCAAACGCTAGCCCTTCCGGGTAACAGCTACTCAACAGCAAGCAATTTACTCGATCGAGTAGATGGCTGGCGCCAAGAAGCAACCCGAAAGTTGCAGCAAAGCCAGAGAGGAGAAAAGGGACAATTTTTAACACCTTCCTCAGTCGCAAGTTTGATGGCGGGAATGTTTGAATTTAACTGTCCCGATATATCGCTTTTAGATGCCGGTGCAGGAATTGGTTCGCTGTTAGCAGCAGTTGTTTGCGAACTTTGCCAGCGCCCAAACAAACCGCACAGCCTTCACGTTACAGCTTATGAAATTGACCTTATTTTGATACAATACCTGAAGCAAACTTTAGAATTATGCAGTATAGAATGTCAGCGTTTTGGGATATCTTTCACCTGTGAGGTTCGCGAAATTGATTTTATTCAAGACAGCGCCGATATGTTGCAGCCAAATCTATTTACACAGCCAGTAAAACGGGAATTTACCCATGCAATTATCAATCCTCCCTATGCCAAGATAGACGCTAAATCCCAAGCCCGAACCTTGCTGCGTTTTATAGGACTAGAAACCAGCAATCTCTACGCTGGCTTCACAGTTGCTGCCGCTCACCTGCTCAAACCAAACGGTGAATTAGTGTCGATTACTCCCCGCAGCTTTTGCAACGGTTTATACTTTCGAGATTTCCGCAAAGTATTCCTTCAAATGATGGCTTTACGCCAAGTACACATCTTTGAATCCCGACAGTTGCCATTTCGCGATGATGCAGTGCTGCAAGAAACTATTATTGTGCGCGCCACCAAACAAATAGAACAGCCAGATACTGTACTAATTACCTCAAGCAGCAGCGTAGGCGACGACCTGGTTTTGTCTCACCAACTGCCCTATACCGCCCTAATTAATCCCAAAGATTCCGAGCAATTTATTCGGATTTTACCGGATTCTGTCAGCCAGAAAGTAGTCGAGCAAATAGCTCAATTTACTTGCAGCCTAGAGGAATTAGGCTTAAGAGTTTCTACCGGAAAAGTTGTAGATTTTCGTGTTCGCTCTGACTTGCGCCTAAAACCTGAAAACGGTACAGTTCCGCTGATTTATCCCGCACACTTCTCGGCTGGCGGTGTTGAATATCCCACCGCAACGAGAAAGCATCAAGCTTTAGCTGTCACGGAAAAAACTGCTGCACTCCTCGTACCTAACGAACATTATGTGTTGAGCAAGCGCTTCTCCTCAAAGGAAGAGAAAAAGCGAATTGTTGCAGTTGTCTGGGATGCAAATAAAATTAATAGTTCTAGCGTTGGTTTTGAGAACCATTTGAATTACTTTCACCAACAGGGACGCGGATTAGACCTCACCCTGGCGCGCGGATTGGCCGTTTATCTAAATTCGAGCTTGGTAGATGCGTTTTTCCGACTGTTCAACGGACACACTCAAGTTAATGCTACGGATTTACGCAATTTGAAGTATCCTAATCTTGAGCAATTACTTTTACTTGGTAGTGAAATTGGAGAAATATTTCCTACACAGCGGGAGCTCGATAAACTTGTCGAAAGAAAAGTGCTGAACGCGACGAATCCGTTAGAAAATAGTCCGATGACAATTAAGAACCGTATTGATGAATCTCTAGAAATACTTGCAGCGCTCGGTTTGCCAAAAGGTCAGCTTAACGAACGTTCCGCCTTAACCCTTCTGGCTTTGCTTGACCTCAAGCCAAAGGATGCTTGGGAATTGGCAAAATCTCCACTTCGGGAAATCACACCAATTATGGAATTTATGGAGCAGCAATACGGTAAAAAGTATGCGCCAAATACGCGGGAAACTGTGCGCAGCCAAACGGTGCATCAGTTTCTCGATGCAGGTTTAATTGTTGTTAATCCCGACACTCCTGAACGTCCGGTGAACAGTCCAAAAACTGCATATCAGATAGAAGAAAGTGCTTTGGAACTGCTGCAAACTTATGACTCTTCTGACTGGAATAAGAATGTTCGGGCTTACCTGGTTCATTTTAAAACAGAAAAATTTTTGCAGGCTTCTTCCAAAAATGAAAATATTTGTGAGCCAGAATGATGCTAAAATACACTATTTATATGGCAGCCGCTGGCATCGGAATGGCATATACTGTGATGCCAGGGGTTGAATTGACCGGAATTGTCGATCGCACTCAGTAAATCAAATAAGTAACTAGGTAAAATATCTCTGCAATGGAAAAAAAGCATAACGCTGGATTGTGGGTATCAGTATTATACTTCGCTCAAGGTCTCCCTTACACCGTCGTTAATTTAATGTCGGTGATTTTTTTGAAAGGTTTGGGAACCAGCAACGAATTGATCGGATTGACAAGTCTGTTGTCTTTTCCTTGGGTTTTAAAAGGTTTGTGGGGCCCGGTAGTTGATTTGTATTCAACTAAACGCAAGTGGATTTTAACAACCGAAATCATTTGTGCTTTTCTGTTTGCTTTCCTAGCTTTTGGTGTATTGACGCCGGCACCGATTATTATATCGCTTGTTATCTTTACGGCGATCGCATTTGTATCAGCTACTCACGACATCGCCATTGACGGATTTTATTTAAACACTCTCAATAAAGACCAGCAAGCCTTGTTTGTCGGGGTTCGCAACACGGCTTATAGAGGTGCTGTCATTGCCGGTAGCGGTGTATTGGTGTTCTTAGCCGGGAAACTAGCCGAACAGCATTTAATCACCGGAAATACAGGCGACACCAAAATATATCAAGACATTCCGCTGTCACTTTTTGGTTCTGATTTTAGCGTGTCTGCGCTGAACTACGGATGGGCGACAGCCTTTGGCATTTGTGCGATTATGTTTGTGCTGATATATCTCTTTCAGCGGTGGTATCTTCCCTATCCTCGAAATTACGATCTGGAATCCGACACCCCCCAACAAACAACCAGCTTTATCGAAGCATTTAAAACTTATTTTCAGCAAGATAAAATTGGTTGGATTGTTACTTATGTCTTAATTTTTAGGTTAGGGGATGCCTTGACGTTTAAAATGGCTCCGCCATTTTTAATGGATAAGGTGGAGAAAGGAGGATTAGCAGTTTCTACATCGGACATGGGTCTGTTATCGGGTACGATCGGGGTAATATTTCTGTTAATAGGAGGGTTGCTGGGCGGCTATTTGATTGCCAAACAAGGATTGAAAAAATGGATGTGGCCGACGGCAATTCTGCAAAATTCAACTAACGTGCTGTATTGGCTGTTGGCAATCAATCAACCTGGGATTGAATGGGCTTATGCTGTAAACTCGATCGAGCAATTTACTTACGGACTTGGCGTAGCTGCCTATACAGTGTTCTTGATGCGGACTGTCCGCCCTGAATACGAAGCATCTCACTATGCAATTACAACGGCTTTTATGGCCGCAGGAGTGCTGATTCCGGGCGTTTTTAGCGGCTACTTGCAGGCGAATCTCGGCTATCAAAATTATTTCTTGATGAGCGCGCTGGCTGTGATTCCCGGTATGCTGACGATTTTCTTCCTGCCCCTAGAAGATGAGAAAAAATTAGCAGCTATGCCACGGCCTGGACTGGACGATTTCGATTAATCTCAAGTCCGATCGCTATAATTATCAGATCCGGGCGGGGCGGGTTTACTAATGTCTGCACTACTTTTTTGAGATGTCGGTGAACCCGCCCCTGCAGGAATATTGATGTTTTTAATCGTCGAATTAGTATAAATTCTGTGTGCTTGCGTTCAGAAGATAAAATAAGGACACAACATTGTTGTGTCCCTACCGAATATCTTTATTGCCAGCCGCCAACTAAATCGCAATAAAATCACTAGCTGTTAGCGGACTACTTGGAATGCCAGTAATACTGGCAAGAACTTCGCCGTTACTGGCCACTTCAATCGTCGTTATAAAATCGCCTGGAGTAACTTTCAGTTGGTTGAACGTCAAACCTCCGCTCAAACCGATTAAATCTTCACCCTTTTGAAAGTCTATAAATGTATCTGTACCGGCGCCTACTCCTAACACCAATACGTCGCGTCCAGCGCCACTAATTAAGAGATCCGCACCCTTTCCTCCAATCAGCGTATCGTTTCCTTCTCCACCGCTCAAATTGTCATCCCCTTTGCCACCGAATAGCTGGTCGTTGCCGACGCCACCGCTGATAATATCGTTGTCTTTGCTGCCCGTGAGAGTGTCGTTTCCCCCATTACCAATGATAATATCGTCCCCTGCAAAACCTGAGGCTGTATTGTTGGCATCGTCGCCTACTAAATTATTAATTTGGGATGGAGCCAGAGCCGTTTGCATTGCCAAAACGTTTGCTAAAAAGGAGCTTCCCGGAGCGGTTCTTAATTGTTCTAAACTGCTGCGCGATTCCAGCGATGTTGCCAAGGCGGGCAGTGCAAAGTCTAAGCCAGCTAACAGCTCTAAATAATCGGAATCTGTGAAAGTGAAATCAGGGCGGTTCAACTGGTCTACAGAGATTTCGGCCTGAGTTAAGCCGGGAGGAGGAGCAGTTAACAAACCGTTTTGGGTGTGCTTGTCCAAGACAAGTAGCGGGTTGATAATCGGGTTAGTAAATGTTTGAAGAATTACTTTTCCGGGGAGAAAAGCTTCTCCTCCCAAACTAACAAAATCGCCGCTAACTATGTAGTGAGTTACATTCTTTCCTGCCCCGGCTTTCTGCTTAAATGTATTGACGGTGTTCTGATCGACTCCGGGAGAATTGAAGGTGACAACATCTCCGATAGTAGAGGTAAATTCGGTGGCGGCTAGTTGCGTTATGGCGCCGCCTAAGCTGTGTCCGAGAAGGTCTGGTGGCAAGCGGCTGGGGTTTTTGGCTGTATCTTGACTGATTTCTGTCAACCAATTTCCTAATGCTTGTTTGTTGGCTTCAAATTGGTTAAAACCGGTGCCGCGCGGGTCTGCGTTGGCAATATCGTCTATGAGCGAGTCGGTGCCACGAAATACCAAAACAGGCGGTTTGTCTGGGGTGGTGGAAATTAAGCCGATCGCGTGAAATCCAGTCGTGGGATCGTCAAACGTGCGATCGATTTGGTAGCCAGCACCGCTCAAACCAGTTTGAACTAAAGTTTGAAACTCGGAGCTGTTATCTATGTAAGCAAGTTGCTTGGCTATAGTTTCGTAAGTGGCGGGGGAGGAGGGCATATTTTTTTATTTCCTGTCGTTAGATTGGGAATTAGTGTTTAAGCTACTTAATTAAGTTTACTGTAAACTCCGTTTATTAACAATATTAATTAGTCATATTGCGTGGCTTTGTAGGAGAATATTTAGCAGAGATTTTTTGTTACAAAAAACAATAACTCGCCCCGCTTGCGTGCCACCCAAACTACAAATTTTTCTCGCACAAAAGCTATACAAAATCTACCCGCGTAAGATCGCTGGCAACTACGCCTCTAAGAGTAGCAAGAATTTCCCCAGTAACCGGGATAGTAATTAAAGCTCCGTCACCACCTTCGGTTACTCTAATTTGAGGAAAAGTTAGACCCCGCGACAGTGCAATTACATCTTGACTATCTTGAAAATCTACAATCACATCTGCTCCGCCGCCGGATTCCAATACAAAGCGATCGCGCCCCGCACCGCCAATTAAAAAATCGTTGCCAAACTCGCCGGAAATCAAATCGTTTCCGTTGCCACCTTCGAAATAATCATTATCTCTGCCGCCGTACAAGAAGTCGTCGCCATCACCACCGGTGATGCTGTCATTACCTCGATTGCCTCTGAGAGTATCGTTACCGCGGTTGCCGATAATAGTATCCTCTCCAGCGCCGCCGGTAGCTGTATTGTTGCGATCGTCCCCTGATAAATAATTCGGTTGCAAGGGAGCTAAACCGTATTGCATTTGTCTGACTAACTGCACAAAAGAAAATTCTGGTGCTGTTCTCAAACTCTCTGCACCCGATCGGGTTCTGATGGCTACTGACACATTGGGCAGGGCCAAATTCATCGCAGCGATAAACTCGTTAAAATCTGAGTCGTTGTTATAAGCAAAATCGGGACTGTTTAATTGTTCTACGGAAATTTGCCTCTGCAAAAAACCCGCTGGCGGAGTAGTTAACAAATTTTCACTTCGATGTTTTGCCAAAACAGTTAAGGGATTAATACTCGGGTCTGTAAAACTTTGGATAAATACTTTCCCCGGAATAAATGCTTCGCCAAACAAGGTGACGAAATCTCCACTGACAATGTAGTGGGTGACATTTTTGTTGCCTGCCCTGCTGAGATTTCTCCGAAAAGCGTTGAATGTACTCGCTGACACTCCGGGAGAGTTGAAAGTAAAGATATCGCCGGTAATAGATGTGTATTCGGTCGCTACAATTTGAGCGACAGCTCCGCCCCAACTGTGACCGATGACATCTGGCAATAACTTGCTGGGGTTTTTAGCAGTATTTTGACCTATTTCTGTGAGCCAGTTTTTGATACTATCTTTGTTCTTTTCAAATTCAGGTAAACCAATGTCTCGGGAGTCGGAAAATATAGCGTCGCCGTCGATGAAATCTGTACCTTTAAATACCAGGGCTGGCGGGTTTTCGGGATTGGATGAACCGAAGCCGATCGCATAAAAGCCAGTTTCTCGGTCGTCGAATATGCGATCTATATAGTAGCCATTAGTATCTAGGAAACGCGAAACTTCATTTTGCGCGTTCGGTTTTTGATTTAAAAAAACAATTGACTTAGCCAGAGCTTCATAAACAGCAGGCGAGGCACTCATAATATTATATTTTGTGTTTGTTGGTATTTGCGATCGCTCAAGCTTGAGCTAAGTGTCCAATGGCAGCCATTATAGCTGACAAGATTTGTATGGTATACTTGATAATATCAACTCAAGAATCAAGTTTTTGCGGTTATGGCTATCATTCGTCAATACATTGCTCCATTTATAGCGATATTAGTATTTTTGGCGGCTCTGGTAGCAGTCAGTGCTCGCATCTTTTTGCCGGCTGACATGGCTGCCCCGGCACCGATTGAGGAAGCGATCCCCCAAAAGCAAGCGGCAGTAGTGAATCCAATTTTCTTGGGGCTAAATTATTCCGCTTTGCGTGTCCGGTGAGCTGATGTCTGCTCAACTAATACCGGGCTACGAGCTCCGCTCAGGATCTGGACTCGATCGGGCAAAACTGGTAAAGTTTATGCACCGGACTTACCGAGAGCTTTACCCGGATGGGGAATTGGGACATTTGGCTCAAACTGTCGAGCAGTATTTTTCTAACCAGACGCCGGTTTGGTGGGTAGAGTGCCAGAAAAACAGCCAGGAAGAGGCAGAAATTTTGCCGGCGCTTCCCTCGCAGTATCTCAATCCTCAATCTCAAGTCCAAAATCTGACATCAGTTATCGGATGTTTGTGGTTGGGAAATGCGATCGACCAAACCACCGGAGAACGTTACGCTCACATTTTTTTGCTGTACGTAGCACCGGAACATCGCCGTTTAGGAGTCGGTGCAGCTTTAGTTATTCATGCTGAAAATTGGGCGCGGGAAAGAGGCGATCGACAAATTGGTTTGCAAGTTTTTCTGAGCAATCAACCTGCTCTGAATCTCTATCAAAAATTAGGCTATCAAAGTCATTCCCTCTCAATGCTCAAGTCTCTTTGAAAAATAAAAGGTACTGTTTGTAGTAAGGACGAAGAGTCCTAATACAGAAAGAAGCTGAAACCTTTGTGAATTTATGGGGACTTAAGTCTTGACTACGAACTTTATAGAGGACTGAAGTCCTCACTATGAACCACATGAGGACTTCAGTCCTCCCTCGGAATACTTTTATTGGTATTATCCTAGTTGCTGTTGACCGTTGTCTGAGTTGCTGAGGAGCATCCTCAGTGCGGTAAAGTTTTTTTATGCACAATAACGACTACTCCAACGCCCTTGATACTGACACGGAACTGGAAAGCCCTTTGGATCAATTTGACGAATCCGAACCCCCGCTGCCAGATCCCGAGGAAATGCTGCCTTTGCTGGAATCCTCGCAACCTCAGCACCGGATGATGGCGGCGCGGGCTTTTTGCGAACTGCAGGACGATCGAGCAATTTCGCATTTAATTAATTTGTTGAGAGACGGTTGCCCCTTGGTGCGGGTAAGCGCGGCTTATGCGTTGGGGCGAAATCCGAGTCCCGATGCTGTGGAACCGCTGATTCTGCAGCTCAACCGCGACTGGAACGGTTACGTTCGCAAAGGGGTAGTTTGGGCCCTGGGAAATTGCAGCGACCACCGCGCTTTGCCATCTTTAATTGATGCTCTGAAAACTGATATTTCGGCGGTGCGTTTGTGGGCGGCGAGTTCTCTGGGTCAAATGGCAAAAGTTGGTTACTATGTGGTGATTGCTGCGATTCCGCCGTTGATTGAAGCGCTGCGGGGAGATTCTGTATCTGCTGTGCGGAGCAACTGCGCTTGGGCGATCGGGCAACTGGCTCGCGAATTGCCGAATAATATAGTGTACGCTGGGGCGATCGACGGTTTGATAGAAGCTTTAGAAGAAGATGAAGATATGGGCGTGCGGGAAGATGCTAAATCTTCACTTTTGCGAGTTGGCGACCCGCGCGGATTGCAGATTATTGAAGATTTAGAAATGGAAGGACTTTTGTGATTTAAACGCCCCCATTACCAATTACCCATTACTAATTATGCCTTTCATTAGTGCTAAAACAGATTTTGGTTTCAAAAAAATATTTGGTTCCCCCCAGAGCAAAGACATTTTGATTAGCTTCCTCAATGCTATGCTCTATGACGCACAGCCAACCATTGAAGACTTAGAAATTATTGACCCTTACGCCGCGCCGAGCGTTACTGGATTAAAAGACACTTACCTGGATGTTAAAGCCAAAATTACAGGCAACAAAACTGTGATTATTGAAATGCAGGTAATAAATGTAGAAGCTTTTACTAAACGGGTAGTGTATAATGCCGCCAAAACCTACGCAACTCAACTCAGGCCCCGGGAAGGATACTCTAAATTAAATCCTCTGATTGCTTTAACAATTACAGATTTTATTCTGTTTGAAAATACAGAAAAATTTCTCACCCATTTTGTATTTAAAGAACTCCAAGAAAACTTCGAGTATTATAACAGAGAAATCGAATTAGTATTTGTCGAACTGCCCAAGTTTAACAAAGAACTGGAACAAGTCGAAAACCTAATTCAAAGCTGGATTTATTTTATAAAAAATGCTCCCCTATTCGATGAAATTCCGGAAAAATTTGCATCAATGCCCGAAATTCAAACAGCTTTTTCCATCGCCAGCCGAAGTAATTTAACCCTTAAGGAATTAGAGGAATTAGAAAAGCGGGAAATGTTTTTTGAAGACCAACGCGGTGCTGTTATTAAGGGGATACAAGAAGGTCGCCAAGAAGGCATAATTGAGGGGCAAACAGCATTAATCTTGCGTCAAGTCGCGCGGCGCACTGGCGAAATCCCACCAGAAACTAAAACTCGCATTCGGCAGTTATCTCTCGAACAATTAGAGGATTTAGGTGAAATCTTGTTAGATTTTACCAGTCAAGAGGATTTAATAGCTTGGTTGGAATCGGCTTCAGCATGAATTTATAACTTTTGCGCTCCTGATACTAAATCCGGCTTTAATACCCCGTTTATTATTTAGTCGGCGCAGGCGGACGAGAGTTTGTTTAGTAGCGGTTTCAACCGCCGATTTTCTAATCTAATAAGTCGGGTTCCCGGCGCACAATCATGTCATAAAGCGGTTGAAAGCTAAACCATCCCATGCGGTGAGACCCTACTTGCTGCTGTGTCAAACTCGCACATTCTGGCTTGATGAGAATTGGTTTTCCCGCAGCTTCGGCCATTAACTGCGCTTGACAAGAACGTTCCATTGCAATAAACCACCAAGCTGCTTCATCTACTGTTTGACCTACTGTTAAGAGTCCGTGATTTTGTAAGATAAGGGCTTTTTTCTCACCTAAAGTTTTGGCGATGCGTTTAGCTTCTTCGATTTCCAAAACAACTCCGGTGTAATCGTCAAATAAAGCTTGGTCTTCATAAAAAGAACAAGCATCTTGCGTCAGCGGGTCAAGCAGGCGGCCCAAACTCGACCAACTTTTGCCGTAGGGAGAATGAGCGTGCGCTGCTGCGATTACGTCGGGGCGGGCGCTGTGCACTTGGGAATGAATGGCAAAAGCTGCTTCGTTTACGGGTTTATTTCCTTCAACAACTTCGCCTTTGTGGTTGACTAAAATTAGGTCGCTGACTCGAATTAAACTAAAGTGCATTCCAAAAGAATTGACCCAGAAATGGTCTAGGTGTTCGGGGTCGCGGACGGTGATGTGTCCGGCAATTCCTTCGCTGAATCCGAAGCGGGCAAATAATCGAAGTGCGGCCGCTAAACGCTGTTTGCGGTGGCGGCGTTCTTCTTCAATTGAGTTGAATGCCGGGGGTTGAATTGTAACTTTGGGGATTTTTAATGCGACCATATATTTTATTTTGTCATGGGAAATGGGTAATTGTTAATTGTGGGGCAGGCATCTTGCCTGTCCTACTGACTGGCGACTTCACTGAGGCGCAAACCTGATATATTTTGGCAGTCAAAAGTGGCGTTGTTCCCGGGGTGGCGCTCGATTAATTCGATAATTTGTCCGGCGGGGTTTTGCAGAAACCACTGGGTTAATGAGCCGTAATCTAAGGGTCGATCGGACAGGGGTTTGAAGTTTTTATTTTGCCATATTGTAGCAGCATTCTGCACGTTTTCGACTCGAATCGCAACGTGGTGAACTGCTGCTAATCCTCTTTCTTGCTGAAAGCGGTTTTTTTGGTCGCCGGCTGCGTGGGGCGCATCTAATACTACTAAGCCGCCCGCTGGCATTAATAAGGTCATTAAATGCAGCCACAAATCGGAGGGAACGTTAATGTTTTCCGAACAAAAGTTGATCGGGAATAAGTCCGGGCCTTCGACTGTTTTGGCGCCGAAGGGGCGGAAAGATGCGGCGTAGTTTTCGAGTTCGGTTCGGGTGGGAAATGTGATGACAAAGTGGTCGATCGCAACTTGTTCGCCGTACAGGTGCGTTTCAAACGTCCAGGCTGTTAAATATTCGGGAGTGATAAATTTGGGGTTGAATTCCAGCAAGCCATTTTTTTCGATGAAAGGTGAGTCAAGATGGCTGTCAAGGTTGCGATCGAACTTTAGGGTTTGTAGATTCAAGTTTTTCATCTGTCTTCCCCGATGTTAACTCCGCAAAACTGCGAATTTTGTCTGCAAGCCGAAGTTAACGCACATTTAGTGCGCCTTAATTCAAAAATAACACAAAATTTAATACAGGCAAGCCGATCGCGCGATCGCAACTCCTAAACCTTTACACAGCAAATATTCCCCAATCTAAAATCTAAAATCTCAAATCGGATGGTTTGCCGATCGCGTTCCCGGCCAACCACGCCGTAGTCCAAGCACTTTGGAAGTTGAAACCGCCCGTCACACCGTCGATATCCAAGATTTCGCCGGCAAAGAAAAGTCCCCTACAGCGCCGGCTTTCCATTGTCTTAAAATCGACTTCTTTGAGGTTGACACCGCCGCAGGTGACGAATTCTTCTTTAAATGCGCCTTTTCCGGCAACCTGATATTCCCCTTGAACGAGTTCTTGCAGGAGGCGATCGAGGGTTTTGTTAGATAAGTCTGCCCAGCGTTTTTGCTCATCAATGCCGATCGAACTTGTCAAGCGTTCCCAGAGGCGGCGCGGCACCGGAAACGGACAACTAGAAACAATCAATCGGTGCGACAACTGCGACTTAACTGCTAGCAGTTGCTGCCGCAAAACTTCCGCATTGTACTGGGGAAGCCAATTAATCAGCACAGATGTTTTATAATGGCGATCGTGCAAAAATCTCGCACCCCAAGCCGAAAGTTTGAGTACAGCAGGCCCGCTTAAACCCCAGTGAGTAATTAGCAAAGGCCCGCTTTGTTCTAATTTAGCTCCCGGCAATTTCACCTTAGCATTAGGAACAGAAATTCCGGCTAAATCTTTGATTCTGCTGTCGGAAATATTAAAAGTAAATAGAGAAGGAACGGGCAGTTCTACAGTATTTCCTAACTCTTTTGCCCACTTATAACCCGATGGATTGCTGCCTGTAGCGAGAAGAATGCGATCGCACTTCAATTTCTCCCCGGATTTCAACTCAATTTCAAACCTAGGAAGGGTATCCCCGTGTTCACCCTCTGCGGTATTCCCTGTTAATTTCTTTACTGAAACTACTGCATCGCCGGTGCGAATTTTTACGCCTGCATCCTCAGCAGCCCGGATCAAACAGTTAACAATTGTCTCCGAATCGTCGGTGATCGGAAACATTCGCCCGTCTTCTTCTGTTTTCAACTTCACACCGTGACCGGCAAACCATTCTACAGTATCGCGGGGTTGAAATCGAGTAAAAGCACCGCGCAGAGCTTTCCCTCCTCTGGGGTAATTCTGCACTAAAACACCAGGATCAAAACAAGCGTGAGTGACGTTGCAGCGTCCGCCGCCAGAGATGCGAACTTTTGCCAGGAGTTGCCGGCCAGCTTCTAATAAAGTGACGCGGGCCTGCGGGTAGGTTTTGGCACAGGTAATTGCACTAAAAAAACCAGCAGCACCGCCGCCGATGACTGTAATTTTGAGCATTCGATCGGACAAATTTTTTCTCGCTTATTCTGGTTCAAAATCGGATTTTGCCGCCCCGCAAGTGGGACAAACCCAATCGTCGGGGATATCTTCAAAGGGTGTACCGGGAGCTATGCCTCCGTCGGGGTCGCCTACTTCTGGATCGTAGACGTAATTGCAAACTGTACAAACGTATTTTTGCATTTGCTTAACTCAATTTTATATTGCAAGCCTATAGATTGTACTTGACAACGCAACTTAGTGCAATACCACTTTCAAAAAGTAATGCGACTTTCGGCAATTCCGAAATTATTAAAAATTTAGTTTTTCAAAATTCTACAATCTAAAAGTTAATGGGAGCATCCCGATTTTGCAAGTATACAAAAGTATGATAAAAGGTGCTGCTTTTGGGAAAAGCCAACACTTAGCTTCCTCCAAAAATATGTTTGAGAGTCAATCAGCCATTTTAGAGGAACTGAAGAATAGAGTGTCTCAAGAGTTACAATAGTCAATAAATAATTTTGAGAGACTAAACATGACGCCTGACGAACAAGCACGCTTACAAGCTCATACTGCTGAAATCGCCAAAATTTTATACAGAAACACTCCCCCCGAGGCATTAGATAGCCTGGAAACAATAGAAGGGCACTTGAGAAAACAATGGATAGAGATAGTGGGACCCGAAGTTGCTTTTTTTTTATCAAAGAAACCACGGGAACAGACAAAGGACGCCCCCGAACAGTAAAAAGCTGTGTGGGTGAGTTAAAAATTACCGAAAAACAAGCAGAAAAATTAAATCTCAAAAAATCGACTCGCTTAGCCCCTTTTTTTGAGAAATGCTGTCTGCGACAAGTAGCCCTGTTATCCTATTCCAAGGCATCTCAAGAAATTGAAGTACAGACGGGAGTCAAGATAGGTCATACCAGTTTACATAGATTGGTAGAAAACCAAGAGTGGGTCGAACCAGTAGCATTCACCCCAATTAAAGAAACCAGTGTGGATGGAGGGAAAGTGCGTGTTAGAGGACCAAAAGGGGAGGGTTCTCACTGGCTGGATTACAAAGCAGTTAGTCTTCATGGCAGCTTTTATGCTGCATATTTTCTGAAAAATGAAGTATTGATTGATTATGTCAATCGTCAGCCGTTAAATTCCCTAGTGACTTGTTTGGGTGATGGACATGACGGAATTTGGAATCTGATCGGTAAATTCAATCCGGATGGTAATCGCCGAGAAATCTTAGACTGGTATCATTTAGTAGAAAATCTGTACAAAGTAGCAGGGTCTAGGAAACGGCTGTCTAAAGCCAAAGAATTGTTGTGGCAAGGCCGTATAGATGAAACCATGAAGTTGTTTGAGTTGTGCAGTAGTCGTCAGACTACTAACTTCTGTAAATATCTCACAAAACATCGGAATCGAATTGTCAACTATCAACTCTTATCCAGCCAAAATATTTGTTCTATTGGGTCGGGAGCAGTGGAATCATTAGTCAAACAGATTGATAGAAGATTGAAGATTTCCGGCGCTCAGTGGTGTCGTGAAAATATTAATCAAATGCTCAAACTTAGGTGTGCTTACTTGAATGAATTAATCTAGAATATAGACACCTTTTCTATATTTTTCTTCCCAACTCCCATACTTTAAATACTCGTCTCTCGCCAGTTCGGTTAGCCTGCGGACGACAACTTTTCCGTTCTATCATGTAGCGCAGGGCGAAAAATTTTGGCTCATATCATACTTTTAACCATTTACAAAACCGGGATGCTCCCAAAGTTAATTAAGTCTTGCACAAATCTAAAATCTAAAATCTAAAATCTAAAATAGTCAAAGCCTCCAGAACCGCAGTTCGAGAGGCTTGATTGTATTTTTTATTAGTTTGCTGCGATTGGAAGACTAGACTTTTGCTAAAGGCTTAGTCCAAACGCCGTTTTCATCTTCTTCGTACTGCTGGTGAATGGTGTTCCAAGCGGTGTGTTCCGCTTGTATCGAGTCGTTGCTTTCGTCAAATGCGGCGTTGTATGATTCCATAAAGGTTTTTTGAGCAGCTTCCGACAGGTGCGATCGCACTTCTGGAGACAAGTCTGCCGGACTATTGCAGCGACCTTTGACGGCGCGCGGCAAGGTCATCTCGCTAACTGAAACTTCTTCGCCACCTGCACTTTCTAGCAAGAGTTGAAATTCGCCCGATTTATCTGCGGGAACTTCTGCCATCACGAGAAATTCGCCTGCTTCAACGCGGGTTTGATAGATAGTTGCCTTGTCTTCCGGCATTCCCAAAGCGACCAAAGCGGAAACTAGACCCGCACCGGCCGAACCTGCGATCGCGCCACTAGCTGCACCCAACAGTACCGCACCCAGCGGGCCCGCCGATACTACTGCACCGACAAAGGGAATAAACAGCACGCCGACGCCTGTTAGCAAACCCAAGAAAGAACCGAATAAGGAACCAAAAATCGCCCCGCTTCGCAGACCGCCTAATATCACATCTTTTTTAGTAATAAAGCCGGCAATTTTAGTTTTAGATTGAAAGTTTTTTCCCATTACTGAGATGTGGTCGCGGGAAACTCCGCGATCGAGCAAGCGCCGAATTACGCCGTCTAATTGTTCTTCTTCCTTAAATACGGCTGAAACTGTTCGTTCGGCTAAATATTCCTCAGTCATCTTTCCTCCTTGATGGTTTTTCGATTAGTTGTATTGGTTTTCAGTATAGGAGGACACCGCAGGGCGATCGCATCGACCGCGAGATAGAGGTCGATTTATCGGAGATAGTTTGAGGATCTATCAAAAGAGTTAACGATTTTTTAAAGTTGCGATCGCTAATCTGTTGTAGACGGTTATTCAGCTCTGATATAAGCGCCCAAATCTTCTAGTTGATTTATCATTTCCTCTGCTGACTTAGCCACCATTAAATTCAATATTCCCCGCCAGTGAGCGCCTACTGAGTAACTTTGTCTAGGTACAACAATAATTCCTGAATGAGTTCTTTTTTGTTCGGCAAAAGTTCTGTGCAAACGGCAGAAATCTCCCATGTTAGAACTGTAAATGACGCGCCCTTGCTCAGTTGCCCAGATTAGCTGCTCCTCATCTGAAGAGCTAAGTTTGTTCGCGTCTGAGGTAGTCATCACCTCTACAGCAGAATTACGCAAAGATTCTACCAACGAAAGGTTACCAGAATCTTCATCAATATAGAGACGAATTTGACTCACGATAACTTACCTGCCATGTATTCATCTTCCCAATACTTGCACTCTTCGTAGTACGCTGCTATCTCCGCCTCAACTTCATCTTTATTAGCGTGATAATAAGCCAAGCCAGCATAAATTTGTGCTAAGGTCAAATGCGGAAATTCTTCAGCAATTTTTTCAGGAGTCATTCCTGCTTTGTAGTCAATTGCTATGCTCCGAACGGACATTCTTGTACCTGCGATGCGGGGGAGGCCACCGCAAGTTCCCGGCGTGCTGACAATTAGCGTTCCAATATCAACGGCAGTTGTCATATTTACCTCAATTGAGTTAACTTTATTTTATTGTAACGCAGCTTCATTTCTACCCGATCGCATTTATCAAGGTTAATCAATGCCACTAGCACCCCTGTTTCCTGTCGTTCATCCCATCCTCAAATCTGCTTTTCCCAGATGTCTGTGGACGGGAGATATCAACAGCCGAGAAATTGCCCTCACATTTGACGACGGCCCGCACCGCCAGCACACACCTCAAGTGTTAAAAGTTTTAGATAAATACGACATCAAAGCTAGTTTTTTCTGGCTAGGTTTTTGCGTTGACAGGCATCCAGAAACGGCTAAGGAAGTTTGCGATCGCGGACACTGGATCGGCCTCCACGGCTACCAGCATATATCGTTTGCCAAACTCAAAACTCACGAACTAAAACAAAGTTTAGAAGACACGCAAAAAGCAATTGCCAAAGCTTGCGATTTAGACCCAGAATTGATCCGGGATGTGCGGCCGCCCAACGGGATTTTTACACCGCGAACATTAGAGTTATTGCAACAGTGGGAATATCGCCCCGTAATGTGGAGTGTCGTCCCGGAAGATTGGGTGCGACCGGGGGTTAGGAAAGTTATTAGTCGGGTCGTGCAGCAAACTGAAAACGGCTCAATTATTGTACTGCACGACGGCTATTGCGGTGGCGAAGATGTTGCAGCTTCGGCTGAAAAAATAATTCCCTTGCTTTTGTATAAAGGTTACAAATTCGTGACAGTCGATCGACTTTGGCAACAGGCAAACATTCAAATAACAGGAAATTAAGTTAATGAAAAAAACACTGTTTATTACATCTCTTTGTTTGGCGAGTGCCGGATGGGCGATCGAGCTTTCTCCTGTTTCCCTCAGTGCTGAAGCTCCACTTGTAGTGCAGCAGCCAGCCCCTGGCGTATCCGCGCCTGCTCCCAACTCGAAAACCCCGCAAGTGGAACTGCTAAATCCGGGAGTGGAACCACGACAGGAACTGCGTTTGAAGCCAGCTATCGATGTCAAAGAAACAAGTGTTATGACCGTAAAAATGGATGTGGAAATATCCGCATCCGGTCGGTCTTCGCCTGAGGGTAAAATTCCAATATCGGTGATGACTTTCGAGACAAAAGTCACTAAAATTGATCCCAACGGCGATATTCACTACGAGTTTGCTTATACTAACTCAGATATCGCGGGCGATACTGGAAATATGCCGCCAGCCGCGCGAGATGCCATGCGTTCCGCACTCAAAAGCATGGTCGGAGTGAACGGATCTTTCATCATGGACAATCGCGGTTTTCATAAAGGAGGTGACATTATTTTGCCCGAAGGAGCTGACAACAACCTCAAACAAATGGTTGGACAAATGTCTAAATCTCTTGAACAACTTGCCTCGCCGCTGCCTGCAGAAGCAGTCGGAAAAGGAGCCAAATGGCGCGTTTCTTCTTCCTCTGATTTCAGTGGCTTGAATGTGAATGACATTGCTACCTATGAATTGGATAGCTGGGAAGATGGAGTTGTCTCTATGAATGTAAGTATAGAGCAGCAAGCAAACCCCCAAAATATTACCTCTCCCCTACTGCCTGCTGGAAGTACCTTAACCCTCAAATCTTTTAGTTCTCAGGGTCGGGGAAAAGTTACAGGGCGCTTGGATAAATTAATTCCTTTTCGCTCTACTGTGTCTATTAGTTCAAATAGCGAAATGAGTGCTAAAAATGCTGGCAGCTCAGAAGAATCAACAATCACAACAAAAATGGCGATGGAGATGACTTTAGAGTCGAAGTAAGCTTTATTATACCAACTCTAAAAAGTAGGGACACGGCAGTGCTGTGTCCTTAGTCGCCGGTAAAATTTTAATAAATGGTATTAAATCGGGTTAATATACCTGATATTATATAAAGTTTCCAAAAGTTTCGATCGCCAATTTGTAAGTAGAGGAGTCTGTTCTATGATTCGATCGCACAGATGGCAAGCTATCATCGCTTTAGTGGTAGCCCTGGGAATAATCATCGGAAATTTAGTGTTTCCTGGCCTGAATGTAGCGCCGGCATTTGCTCAAGCCAAATTTAAGGATGTTAACGACCATTGGGCGCAAGCTTGCATTGAGGAGTTAGCAGAGAAAAAAATTATCAGTGGCTACTACGAAGACGGCAGTTTTCGCCCGAATCGCCCTGTCAGCCGCGCTGAGTTTGCGGCGATGGTTCGGAGGGCTTTTCCCGATGCGAAAACCGTCCGCAATCCGATCGACTTTGCAGATATTCCTACAAATTACTGGGGTTTTAAAGCAATTCGAGAAGCTTATCAAACAGGTTTTATGTCTGGATACAGCGGGAGTATTTTTAACCCGACTTTGAATATTCCCCGCTGGCAGGTTTTGGTAGCTTTAAGCAGCGGCTTGAAATATACACCTGCGGGGTCGGCGGCTGAGACTTTGGATGCGACGTTTGAAGATGCGCGGGATATTCCCGAACTCGCAAGAAATGCGATCGCCGCCGCCGCAGAAAAACAACTTGTGGTGAATTATCCCGCCGTCAAACAGCTAGAACCTACACGCAATGCTACTCGCGCCGAAGTAGCAACTTTCCTCTGTCAGGCGATCGCCAAACCCGGTCAAACTGCCTTAGTTCCTGCCCAATATATCGCCCAAGTTCCGGCGAATATCGGTCCCCCGAGAACAACAGAAATCTCGGAAGCGGGGAAAGTTCGGGCGGAAGTTTCTTTCGTAAAAGAAGCAGAAAATGCTAAAAATCTCCGCATCAAAATTATCCGCGACAGTAAAACTTTATTGGAAGAACCAGTGCTGATTCCGACTCGTTCTCTAGTAGATAATCCCGACCAAAAAGCCAGCGAAGAAATATCAGAAGGACGTTTGTTATCGCTGCGAATTCGCGATTTGGACGGCGACAAGGAACCGGAAGTGCTAGCAGATTTAGTGTCAATCAAAAGCGGCGTCCGCTGCTGCAATTATTCGTTTATTTACCGCTACGATTCCGGCGCTAACAAATACACTCATATCAAACATTTCTGGGGCAATGTGAGTTACGAAATTGTCGATTTTGGCAAAAATGATATCCCAGAGTTCAAGAGTCAGGACGGGCGATTTGCGGAGGCTTTTACAAATTATGCTGATTCTCGCTTCCCGCTGCAAGTTTGGCAGTACGGCGCCGGAAAAATGCAAGATGTTAGCAAACAGTATCCGGTGGAAGTATACACGAATTCTGCTGAGCTTTGGCTGGAATCTAACAAGCGTCAGAGTGAAAATGGGGAGGTGAAGGGGGTTTTGGCGGCCTTCATGGCGAGCAAGTATGTCATGGGCCAGGAGGCGGAAGGTTGGCAGTTGTTGGAGAGGGTTTATCAAGGGCGCGATCGCACTCAATTCTTTGGGAAGTTGCGGGAGTTTTTGGTAAGTACGGGTTATGCTAGTAAGTAGATTTGCCGGGGTTTTTAACCGCAGATGAACCCGGATAAACGCTGATCGGATCTGTAGGGGCGGGTTTTACGAATAATATCTAATTTTCACTAACAATATTACTAAACCCGCCCCCATACAACAGATAACCCACGTCAATTATTCATCAAATTTATCCTCACATATTAATTTGTTTAAATAATTAAATTACTAACAACTTGTGAAGAAATACCAAAAATTGTTGCTTTTTGAAGTGCCAAGCTAAAATAAAGATAAAATCTCAGACATTTAATCAGTAAAAATGGTATACCCACCTGCACCTTGGAATCTGCAAGGTTATGCTGTTCAGACTTTACAATTGGTAGATGTGGCACGAGTGCGCCCCTTGGTTCCCTCTGAGTTAGAAATTGTCTCTTTATTGCCCGGAAAAACCCTAGGTGGCATTTATATATCCTCCTACGGGTTGGGTTCGGTAATGGAGTACAATGAGTTAATTGTAGTTAGCGCGATCGCCAATTATGCCGGAAAATGGGGCGCTTGGATTTCCCACATCTACGTAGACAATCCTAACTCCGTAGCTGGCGGGCGCGAAATTTGGGGACTTCCTAAAGAATTAGCTACATTTAGTTGGGAAGGCAGCGATTCGGTAAAGGCAGCACCCCTAGGCTACCGCGTCACAGTTCGCCAAGAAAACCGTCAACTGTGCTCTCTTAATTACAGCAAGCAAACTTTAGCCTTACCGCTGCCTTTCAGCGGAAAGGTTTTCAGCGCGAACCGCAGCAATTTGCTGTTGTTTAAAGGAGAACTTAAATCTAGAATCGGCTTGATTAGAGGCCAGTTAGAAGTGGCAGAAGAAAGTCCTTTTGCCAGTGTAAACTTAGGTCAGCCTTTGCTAACTTTTGGCTGCGAAGATATGCGTTTTACCGCAGGTGTGCCGCAAATAGTGGGGAACAGAGCTGCTGAATTCAGTTATTAGCGGTAAAATTTGCGTACATTATAGGAGGAAACTTCAAATGAGCGATATTGGTTTTACCCACATTGCACTTTCTGTTAGCGATGTAGACAAAAGCATCTCGTTTTACGCGAAGTACGCTGGCCTCAAAGTGGTTCACCGCCGTGTAGATCCAATTAAATCATTAGATGTTGCTTGGATTTGTGATTTAATTCGACCGTTCGTCATTGTGCTAATTAAAGCACCATTAGTGGATGGCAAACTTTTACCACATTCCCATCTCGGCGTCGCCTGCGAAACTCGTGAAAAAGTCGATCGCCTTTGCAGTGAAGCTGAGTCAGAAGGGCTTTTATTGAACGGCCCTAATGACTCGGAACCTCCTGTCGGTTACTGGGCTTATCTCCGAGACCCGGACGGTCATACGCTGGAAATTTCCTACGGTCAGGAAGTTAGCTCCCTGTTAGAAAAGTTATTAGCGCAGCCAAAGTTATGAGGTCAATCGATTTTAGATTTTAGATTTTAGATTTTAGATTAAAGAATTGAAGCATTGACCCCACGGATAAATTCGGGGGCTCCTTTATCGGATACAGGTTTTTTATTTCTGGACGGATGAATCCGGGGGCTTGTATCCTGGATGCTTTCGGTCAGGAATTAAGTTTTATAGAGATGCTTTGCAACGCTTGTGAATGACAGCATTATGTTGAAATGCGTCCAGGACTGCTAAATTGAGCAACCCCAGCTAATTTAATCATAAATTAACCGGGGTTGCGGGCAATTAATTCGGTGAGTAATTACTAATCTTTTTAAATGCCAGCGCCCGGAGCGGCTTCAGCACCCATTTCTAAAATTGTACCGCGAAGGAAATCAATTTGCTGCTGGAAGTCCATGCCCTGAATCTTTCCTAGTAAAGCTTGTCCTGCTTCGGGAAGTTTATAGTCTGGAGGCACAGGAATAATAGTTCCTTCGTCCATTCCTACTGCTAGAAAATACCAAAAAGCCAGCTTGGTTTCAGGACTCATTGAGCCGTACATCCGGCTGATTTCTGTATTGGCATTTGAGGCAATGTCGCGCATTACTTGTAGTTGTTCTGGGTGGGGCAGCGGCTTGACTTGCTCAAACAAACCCTGAGCGATTTCCGCACCGGAAGCACCGGGAGCCGCTGGCGTTATTGACTTGCCCATTTCGGTGTAAACAAACCACAGCAAACCTAATTGGTCGTCTACACTCAAGCTCTTAATATCAGCTTTTCCTTGGTCGTAAGCACCGGCAGAAGTAAATGTCATTCAAGCCTCCAAAATAATATGTATTGCTCAGCTTTCTTATTTAGAAAACTTCTTTTTGCTACTTAGTTAAAGTACCTAATAAATAGTGATGCTAGAATCTTGCTTAAGGCAGATATGATCCCGGACATAAGTTCGTCGAGTAAACTCACCAAAATTTGGGAAATTTGCAACCAAAGGATGAGGCAAATTTGACAAGATTGTTGTGAGCGGTGCTCCTGTTTAGCATTGTTTAGCCGATCGACGATCGCCTATAATCGCAAAAGACCTGTATTGAGGTGGCTGTTATGTCGATCGCAACTGCAAAACGCTTCACCATAGCGGAATATCACCGCCTGACAGAACTGGGGTTTTTTGGTGAAGACGATCGAGTTGAGTTAATTAATGGAGAACTTGTGAAAATGGCAGCTAAAGGTACCGCTCACGAAACCTGTCTGAGAAGATTATTGCGGGAATTAAGCGCCATAGTAGCAGAGCGGGCAACTTTACAGTGTCAATCTCCCATCGTTTTACCGACAAACAGCGAACCTGAACCTGATTTTTCGCTCGTACAAAATCGCCCTGACGACTATCTATCCTCTCACCCCTGTCCAGGGGATATACTGTTGCTGATTGAGATTGCAGATTCTTCTTTGAGTTACGACAAACAGGTTAAGCTCCCCCTTTATGCTGAAGCCGGAATCTCTAACTATTGGATATTTAATTTATCACAAACTTGCTTGGAATGTTACAGCGAGCCCTATCAGAATGCCCCTGGCCAATTTGGTTATCGCAGGACGCTGATTTTTCTGCCCAACGAGTCTGTTAATCTGCCTTATTTTCACGACTTGGCGCTCGATTTATCGAGAGTGTTTCCGCCAACTATAGAATCCTGAAGGACTCTGATATTATTCCCAAGAAAATAGGCTGGCAAACAGCCAGCCTAGAATCAGGAGAATTTTATTTCAAACTCGTTGAAAATCTAGCTAAACAAACCCGAAATCCCGCCGACTGCTATTGCTCCAGCCAAAGCGGAAACAACCACAGAAGTCAGAGCCGTACCGAACAGCCACCAAGCTGCCGCTGCTGCCGCTTCGCGCGCATCTTCTGCTTGCTGCTTGGTCTTTTTCTTGAGTTCTTTGATGCGTTTTTTGGCTTCAGATTGCAGGCGTTCCGATCGCAATAAAACGCTGTCCCTGGCTCCTTCCATTTGGTCAACAATTCGGTGAGCGTCAGTCTCGGATATATCGGAACGAGAACTCAGCAGGGCAACTAAAGTACCGCGATCGAACTCACCTAAACGCTCTTTAATCGCGTCAAATCCGGCCTGCGGGTCGTCAAATACTTTGCGCAAGTCGCGCTTGATGCCTTCGTAGTTGAGCTCTGGTCGATCGAGCGAATTGAGGTAATCCCGAATTTTCGCGAAAATACCGTCGATTGCTGACTGAAACTTGTCCTGAACCATTTGAACTTGTTCCACAATTTGGTTGCGGACAGATTCAATTTGGTCGGCAATTCTGTTAGCTTCCTCTTCCGAGATGTCTTCCCGCTGCGACAGCAATGCTACCAGAGTCGATCGATCGAAGTGCTTCAGGCGATCGCCCAAACTTTGCATCCCCATTCCCGGCTCGCTAAACAGCAACTGCAAATCGCGTTTGATGCTATCAGGATTGAGTTCTTCCTTGTCCGTATTCCGCAAGTAATTTTCCAAATTTCCTTGGAAATCCCGGACTGTTTTTTGAGCGCGAGATGCCAAGCGGCGGGGCGATTTCACGATGCTGCGAATCGAATTTTGCACGCGATCGATCGTCCGATTGATCTGTTCTTCGCTCAAATCTTCCCGCTGCGAAAGCAGCTTGACTAAAGTTTCGCGATCGACCTGAGAAAGCCTTTCCCGAAGTGCCAAAGTACCCTCTTTCGGATTTTCAAACAATTTGGTCAAATCTCGATTGATGCCTTCTGGATCGAGTTCTTCCAAGTTGGTATTCCGCAGGTATTCGCCAATTTTTGCTGTAACTTCCTCGTACTGTTGCTTAGCTCTATCTGCCACTATTTGCGGCGCGTGGATAATGTTGTCGCGCACAGATTCGATCCGGTCGATCGCCTGATTTATCTGTTCTTCGCTGAGGTCTTGGCGCTGTGACAGCAACTGCACCAGCGTATCGCGGTCGAATTGAGACAAGCGTTCTCTCAGCGCTTTAAATCCGGCTTCCGGGTCGTTTAACAGCGTTTGAAACTCGCGCTCGATCGCTTCAGGATTGAGTTCTTCCTTATTAGTATTGCGGAGATAGTCTTCTACCTTTTGCCGCAATTCTTGCGCTTTCGATTTCGCTTGCTCTTGCAATTCTTGAGCTCTAGAAATCACGCGATCGCGCGAACTTTCGAGCCGCCCGATTAACTGATCGGCTTCCTCTGGACTAAAATCTTCCCGCTGACCGAGCAACTGTACTAAAGTATCGCGGTTAAACTGGGACAGGCGATCGCGCAAAGCCTCAAAACCAGCATCCCGATCTTCCAAAAGCGCTTGGAAATCCCGTTCAATACCTTCAGGATTCAATTCTTCCTTGCCGGTCGATCGCAAATAATTCTCAATCCGGCTGCGCAAATCTTGAGACTGTTCTTCACCAGCAGCAGCTTGCACAATTTCCAACACTTCTTGTCGGACAGCTTCAAGCTGTTCGGAAATTTCCGTTACCTGTTCCGGAGCAAACCCCTCGCGGCGGCTGAGAATCCCTACAAAATAATCGGGATTAAACAGCTCTAACTGGCGCAAAACGGCCCCGGGAGAAGCTTCCGGGTCGTAAATAACATCCCTAAATTCCTGCTTGATTGTCTCCCGGTTGAGATGCCAAGGTTGGGCATTCAGCAAGTAGTTTTCCACATCAGCCTTAGCTGTATTGAAAGGCAGCGCAGGCACTTTTTCGCCCACCTTAGAAGCCAAAGATTTAGCTTGTTCCGTCCCTTTGGCTGTCAGTTGCTGCAACTGACCAGAGATTTTTTCAACATCTAAATCAGACAAATCCGTCCGCGACAAAACAGTACCCACAAGAGCTTCCACACCCAACTGCATCGCTCGCTTCATGCCGCTGCTGGATTCCGATTTGTTTTCCCTACTTTCCAGAATTTGAGACAGCTTGGCGTTTAGTTCGTCAGACTTCAGCAAATCAGGAGCCGCAAACTTGAGAAAATTAACCAACTCTAAATTTGGGTCTTTCTGCTCTTGCTGCTTGCCGAAAGTTTGCTTCCAAACGCCTTCGAGTTGGTCAGCAATTTGATTTATTTCTTCTTGAGAAAAGTCTGTGCGACTTTTAACTAAATCCACAAAAGTCTGGCGGTTAACATTCTTCAGAACGTCGCTTCCCGCAAGAGATTTGATATCTGCATCGCCCAGCAACTTTTCAAATTGACCGCGAATTTCCTTAACATCTAGTTTCGGTAACTGCAAAGAACCCACATAATCTTGCAGTGTTTCGCGAATGCTATCCGGGTCTACCGCCGAACTCAATTCGCGGCGGACAGCGGCAACAGATGCCTCTACAGTGTTGACCATTTGGTCGCTGGCCATCTTGCCGCCGATCGCTGCACCAGCAGTACCCATGACGCCTTGAACGCCTGAAAAAGCAGTTTTTATCAAGGAACCGATCATGGAACCGACGGCGCTAGAACCGAGCCACACCAGCGTTAAAAAGTACGCCGACCAAATGACAACACCAATAATTGCCGCTCCGTCTACCGAGGCAATTGAAGTTAGTTTGACTGCCAGAAAACAAGCCAAAAATAAAGCCAGGTTAACTGTGACTAAAATCCAACCGCCGACTAGACCTTCAGTCTTACGAATTTTAGTGCCTAAACTTTTGGACTCATCATCATCGTCATCGTCGGGTAAAGCCTCATCCCAATTTGAGATTTTGGCAGCGATCGAGAAATTTGTTAACAGGAATTGGAAGCCGAAAGCCATAATGACTCCGGCGATTAATGCCACGAAAAACTGCGGGCTTAAAAACATCAGCCCTCCGATATCGGGGTGGTCAAATGTCGCATCTATTTCTACTGGCATTTGGGCAATATTGAATTTGGGACTGTACTGCGACATTAATAACTCGCTTTCAAACATAAATTACCTCCTACAGTTTTATGCCTAACTCGGCATAGCGAAACTTGACCCCAAATTTATTCATAAGGGATTTTGTAATTTTTAGATTGTGGTTTGTTTGGGTCTGGCTTAATCTTACGGAAGCCTTTATTAGTGAAATTGGGATGAGTAGTAAATCAGTTCTATAGTGATCTCATCCTTGCTACTTATTATGCCTGTGGAAGCTAAAAAATAAATCCGTCTAAAGTCAGAAATTAGTTTTTATGCGACTGGTAGCAGCAGAGTTCGCATAAAAGCTGCAAGTTTGAGGCGGGGGGCGATGCCACCAATTATCTATAGTAGTAAAGTGCGAGGCACTTCACCCTACATATCGTATAGTGCGCTACCTAGTTAGGATTCTGTTTGATTTTTAGGCTCAAAACGAGCTGGTAATTCCGAGCGATCGAGCTGCACTATCGTTCGCGTGCGATCGAGGGTTTCTAACTCTAATTGCAGGCTATTCAACAAACATGATATCGAGTGCGCCGCAGCCTAGGCTAGGAATTTTTGCCGCAGCATTTTCCCTCACAGTTGCGAATGCTGCGAATACAGCCGTACTCCTCGAAACGTTGACTGTGTTTGCGAACAGTAGGATATGCCAGTAAATATAAGGGAATTCCGATTATTTTGTAAAGCAATCGACCAGCAGCATGAACAATATCCCAAATTTCGCTTGAATTAGGTTCTCGAACAAATTCTCCTATTTCATCTTTTAAGGCAAGCCACTGAGATTGCACAGTAGGAGAGTGACAATTATCAAATACTGCCATACCTTTTTCGTAGTTTTGCCAAATTTTATTCATATATTTAATCAAATCTGCCTCACGTCTGATAATATCAGAAGTTGATCTAAAATTACAATCATCCGGTATTTTAAGGAAATCAGCCATGCGACTCTCTCAAATGCTTTTTGTCACCCTGCGCGAAGACCCGGCAGAAGCAGAAATTCCCAGCCACAAACTATTACTCCGTGCCGGATACATCCGGCGCATCGGCAGCGGCCTTTACGCTTATCTACCTTTAATGTGGCGAGTTCTCAAAAAAGTATCTCAAATTGTGCGCGAAGAAATGGACGCAACCGGCGCTCAAGAATGTCTCCTCCCGCAATTGCAACCGGCCGATTTGTGGCGGGAATCCGGCCGCTGGGACACCTATACTCAAGCTGAAGGTATTATGTTTTCAATGACAGACAGGCAGCAGCGAGAATTGGGACTGGGCCCTACTCACGAAGAAGTGATTACTACAATTGCTAAAGATATGATTCGTTCTTATCGGCAATTGCCTGTACATCTATATCAAATTCAAACTAAGTTTCGCGATGAAATTCGCCCGCGTTTCGGGTTGATGCGGGGTCGCGAATTCATTATGAAAGATGGCTATTCTTTTCACACTAACGAAGAAAGCCTGAAAAAAACTTATCAGGATATGGCTCAAGCTTATAGCAATATGCTGCGCCGATCGGGCTTGCAATTCCGAGCAGTAGATGCTGATTCGGGAGCAATTGGCGGCTCTGGTTCTCAAGAGTTTATGGTGCTGGCAGAAGCTGGAGAAGATGAAGTTCTTTATACTGAAGACGGTCAGTATGCAGCTAATGTGGAAAAGGCTGTATCGATGCCTGCTGATGCCGAACCGTCGCCCTTTGCAACGTTTGAAAAGCGGGAAACACCGGGAACTGAAACAATTGATAAACTTTGCAAATTTTTGAAATGTTCTCCGACGCAAGTTGTCAAAAATGTGCTTTACCAAGCTGTTTACGACAGTGGCATCACAGTCTTGGTATTGGTAAGCATTCGCGGCGACCAAGATGTAAATCAGGTAAAGTTGCTCAATGAATTAACGAAGTTAGCGGGCAATTATCAAGCTAAAACTGTTTTATTTTTGACTGTTCCGGATGCGGAAGCTCAGCGGAAATGGGCTGCTAAATCTTTACCTCTCGGTTATATGGCTCCCGATATTGCTGATGATTATATCGCTGGGAGCAAGGAGGTAAACTCTAAGTTTTTGCGTTTAGTCGATCGCACCGCAGTTGACCTGACAAACTTTGTCACCGGTTCAAACGAATCAGGATACCACGTTGTCGGGGCTAATTGGGATAAAGAATTTCCGCTACCAGCAACGGTTGTAGGCGTCAGAACAGCCAAAAAAGGCGATCGGGCCGTGCACAACCCCGAACAAACCTTGCAAAGTGCCAGAGGCATCGAAGTCGGCCACATCTTCCAATTAGGAACCAAATACTCCCTAGCAATGGGCGCCACCTACACCAGCGAACAAGGCGAAGAAATGCCCTTTGTGATGGGCTGCTACGGTGTCGGCGTCTCGCGTCTAGCTCAATCTGCCGTAGAACAATCCTACGACAAAGACGGGATAATTTGGCCGGTGGCGATCGCCCCGTATCACGCCATTATTAGCATCCCCAATATTTCCGACGCCCAACAAGTAGAAGTCGCCGAAAAACTCTACGCTGAACTCAACCAATCTGGGATTGAAACCTTGCTAGATGACCGCGACGAACGAGCCGGAGTTAAATTTAAAGATGCTGATTTAATCGGCATTCCCTATCGGATTGTTCCCGGTCGTTCGCTGAAAGCAGGCAAAGTTGAAGTCGTGGAAAGAGCAACTCACCAATCACATGAAATTCTCATTGATGAAGTCAATTCTACTTTGAAACAGTGGATTGATGCCGCCATCAAATAAGGCTTTATAATTGGTAAGGTGCGGAGTGCATCGCCCTACATTAGCGCGCAACGTATAGGTAAGGTGCGCACTGCGCACCCTACATTAGCTTCCCTCTTCCTTCATCCTTCTGCTATGAACTTTAAAGACAAGATGTGAAATTCAGACAAACTTAAAACTCGATATAAATCTGAACCTAAATCATTTTCTTCGATTCCATGAAGTGGCGATCGCACCAATCGCCCTCGATATACAGCAGGCTATTGCCATTGGTAACAAGTTAGAAAGGAGTAGATTTTGTCAATACCTCTTGGGATAGAAATATTATGGAATAATAATGATAA